>NZ_JBPBBA010000014.1:0-83350 GCF_050896395.1 Nioella aestuarii
CCCGGCCCGATCCCGGCACGCGCACACCATGATCCGCCAGCGCCGCCTTGGCCTCGGCTTCCGTCAGGGTTCGTGCGCCCACGGGATCCCCGGGCATCAGCATCGGCTCCGGCACCGAACGCGCCTGCCCCAGCCATGCCCCCAGATCGAGTGCCGCCAGTGCCTCTCCCATCCCGGAAAACGGCACGATGCCCCGCGCCACGGCGCGATCGGCCACGGCTTCGGGCAGGGTTTCGGGCAAGCTCGCTAGGATGCACATGCGCTTGCCCGTCGCGGCTTGCGTATCGGCGATGGCTTCCACCACCTTGTGCCAGTCACTCGCGTCGCAGCGGTCTTCGCGCGGGAAGTCCAGCACCGCGCAGCCCATGGCCAGATCGCCTTGCATCATGGCGCTGAAACAGCGCGTGGTTGCGGGCTGATCACCCCAGATATAGGTGTGGTAGTCCAAGGGGTTGGCCAGCGCTACCTTGGGTCCCAAAGCCTCTGCCAACGCCGCCCTCTGCCCCGGTTCCAACGGCGGGAAAACCAGCCCGGTATCGATGCTCAGATCCGCCATCAGGCTCGCCTCGCCCCCCGAGCACGACAGCGACCCGATCCGGTTCGACGCCAGCGGGCCTCCCACATGCAGCAGCTTCAGCGTCTCCAGCATCTCGGCCAGTGTCCGCGCCTGCGCTATGCCAAGCCGCGCAAGCAGGGCCCGCCCCCCTGCATCGCTGCCCGCGACCGAGGCGGTATGCGACACCGTCGCCGCCCGCGCCTGTTCCGAAGCGCCAATCCGCACCGCAACAATCGGTTTGCCAAGTTCGCGCGCCGTCGCGGCCAGCGCTTCAAACCCGCGCAGATCGGCAATCCCCTCGATATGCAGCCCAAGCGCCGTGACACGAGGATCGGCCAGCAACCCCCGTCCCATCATAGCCAGGTCGGTTTGCGCCTGGTTTCCAGCCGTCATGATATAGGCAATCGGCAGCCCGCGCGCCTGCATCGACAGGTTGCAGGCGATGTTGGAGCTTTGCGTGACAATCGCGACGCCGCTGTCGATCGGCACCAGCCCATGCTGGTCGGGCCACAACAAAGCCCCGTCCAGCGCATTGAGAAACCCGTAACAATTCGGCCCCAACACCGGCATATCCCCCGCTGCAGCGACCAAAGCACGCTGCAGCTCCGGCCCGTCCGCCAGCTCCGCCTCAGCTTCCGCAAAGCCGCTGGCAAAGCACACCGCCCCGCCCGCGCCCATGTTAGACAGCAGCGCCACGGTCTCGACGGTCACGTATCGGTTTACCCCGATAAATACCGCGTCCGGCACCCCCGGAAGGTCCTCCACCCGTGCAAACACCCGCAGGCCCGCCATCTCTGACCGGCTCGGATGCACCGGCCAAAGATCGCCCGCGAAACCGACCTTACGGCATTCGCGCAATACATTTGCACACCACGCCCCACCCCCGATCACGGCGATGCTCGCTGGCCTAAGCAACCGGTTCAGATCACGCACGACGCTTCACCTCGCGACCATGTCTTTCTTCTATGCAAAAACACCCCGGGGGCGCCGCCGACAGACGACGAGGGCAGAGCCCCCCTCCCGCGGTCCGCAGGACCGCGCGGATCGACGCCGAAGGCGGCGAAATACCCGTCATCATGCACCAAGCGGCCGGAAAAGCTCCCGGCTGATGATATGGCGTTGGATCTCGCTGGTCCCGTCCCAGATCCGCTCCACCCGCGCATCGCGCCAGAACCGCTCAATCGGATAATCGCTCATCAGCCCCATGCCGCCATAGATTTGCAGCGCGGCATCGGTCACCCGCGCCAGCATCTCCGACGCATAGACCTTGGCCGAGGCGATCTCGCGGTTCGCGGGCAACCCCTGATCCAAGCGCCAGGCGGAGTTCAGCGTCAGCAGGTCCGCCGCGTCGATTTCCGTGATCATATCCGCAATCTGGAAGCTCACGCCCTGAAACTTGGCGATCTGCTGACCGAATTGTTCGCGCTCGGCGGCGTAGTTCAGCGCATAGTCAAAGACCCGCCGGGCACGGCCTACGCTCATCGTGGCGACGGTGATCCGCGTGGCATAAAGCCACTCATTCATCACCGCAAATCCACCGTCGACCTCGCCCAGAACCTGCGCGTCCGGCAGACGGCAGTCGTCGAACTCCAGCACCATGTTCTTGTAGCCCCGATGACTGACGGATTTGTAGCCGTCGCGGATGGTGAAACCAGGTGTGCCCCGGTCGACCAGAAACGCGGTGATCCGCTTTTTCGGGCCTTTCGGGGTCATGTCCTCGCCCGTGGCGATAAAGACGATGATGAAATCCGCATGGTCCGCGCCAGAGATGAAATGCTTGGTGCCATTCACCACCCAGTCACCACCATCGCGCACGGCAGAGCATTTCATCCCCCGCACGTCCGACCCGGCACCGGGTTCCGTCATCGCCAGCGCGTCCATCCGTTCGCCGCGCACGGCGGGCAGCAGGTAGCGTTCCTTCTGCTCGCCCTCGCAGGCCATCAGGATGTTCTGCGGCCGCCCGAAGAAGTGGTTGAGCGCCATCGACCCGCGCCCCAGCTCCCGCTCCACAAGCGCGAATTCCAGGTGGCTCAGCCCCGCGCCGCCGACCTCCTCGGGAAAGTTACAGGCGTAGAAGCCAAGATCGATCGTCTTGCGCTTGATCTCATCAGCCACCTCTTTGGGCACTTCACCGGTGCGCTCAACCGCGTCCTCATGCGGGTAGATTTCCTTCTCCACGAAGCTTCGCACGGTGGAGACGATCATCTCCTGTTCATCGGTCAGACCGAAATGCATGGGCCTTCTCCCTTGTCCTGTTGGTCTGACTATGGAAGATGCGCATTGAATGATCATGCAGAATTGGCCGCATCCCGTGCACAAATCGCAACAGATTATGCCGCCTCGCAGCATCGGTGTGCTGCTGTTTCCGGCGTTTTCCAACCATTGCCTTGCCAATGCGGTGGAACCGCTGCGCGGGGCGAACATGCTGTCGCGCAGGGCGCTTTACGACTGGCAGTTCCTCAGCCTCGATGGCTCCGGCGTGGCTTCGTCGTCCGGGCTGACCGTACAGCCTCAGGCGCGGCTTTCCGATCATCCCGGCGGCGACTACCTGCTTGTCATGCCTAGCTATGATTTCGAGCGTCACGCCACCCCCGCCCTCGCGCGCGCCCTCAGGGCAGCGGCAGGGCGGTACAGGACCGTGATCGGCCTTGATACCGGCAGCTACCTCATGGCTGCGGCAGGGCTGCTGGACGGGCGGCGCGCAACGATCCATTGGGACGAGCTGGAAAATCTTGCCGAAAGCTTTCCCGATGTGACCGTGACCGAGGACCGGTTCGTGATTGACGGCAACCGCATCACCTGCGGCGGCACCACCACCACGTTTGAATTGATGCTTCATCTGATCGACGCCCACCACGGCGCGATGCTGCGGCTGGAGGTGGCGGCACTATTCATGCATGGCGAGGCAGATCCCCGTGCCGATCCGCTCACGCGCCTGCCTCGCGACCGGCTTGTGCAGGCTGCCGTTTCGATCATGCGCCGAAATATAGAGGCGCCTTTGCCAGTGGGGGAAATCGCCGCGCGTTTGTCCCTGAGCCAACGCGGATTGGAGGCGCATTTCGCTCGTGAAACCGCCATGTCTCCCCGCGCCGTCTATACGGCATTGAGGCTTCGGCAGGCGCGGCTGCTGGCAGAGCGCACGACGCTTTCCGTGGCCGAGATCGCCACGCGCTGCGGCTATGCCGATGCAAGCGCCATGACCCGCGCCTTTCGCCGCGAATTCGGCCACCCGCCAAGCAGCCTTCGACGCAGCTAAGCCAATCACCTGCAATAAGGCTTGCCATATCGCTGTTTCCCGCCGGATAGTGAACATTGTCAACCTGGAGGTTCCATGTCTGCCCGCACGCTGTGCAGCCTGGCTCTGGCCATTTGCGTTACCTCGGCAAGCGTCAGCGCCGATCCCCTGCCCTGCCCTGATCCGCGCTTCGTGACCGATGCCCCGGACATGGCGCAGCACACCATGATCTGTGCCATCAGTTCAGAGAACGCAGCCCGGATGGAAAGCTGCGGGCTTACACTTGCCCGGCCGCTGCTGATCGAAATCGTTGAAACAGTCGAGCATCCGATCGCCGATTGCCTCGCAGCCTTCGACTGCGCACATGACCGCATACGCGTCACCGACCCCGCGCGATATCCCGAGCGCATTCCCTCTGCCGAACCTTATGCCGATCTGCCGCCCGACATCTTGCTGGGGGCGCTGCTGACCCATGAACTTGCCCACGCAACGGTGGAACACAGCACGCCGGACCATGCCATCGCGCCCGTTGATCACGAATACATCGCCGCAGCAATGGAGCTGGATACGCTGCCACCCGAATGGCGCCAGCACCTGCTGGACCGGGCCGGAATCGACACGCCACTCGCGGGACTGATCAACATTTGGATATACCGGCTGGAACCGCGCCGCTTTTCCGCCAATGCATGGTTGCACTTCTCGGACCCGGCCCATGGCTGTGATCTGGTGGCACGCATTACCTCGGGCAGGTTCAGCTTCGCGGCAAGCCCTGCCGAGTGAGTTATTTTAAGCTTGAAACAAATGCGGATCAATCCTAGGGTCCCGGCCAACGAGACTCGCGTGCGTCATATTTCAGGAGGCTCGCCATGAGCGACCAAGCCTATAACCCCGGCAGCGACGGCGCTCAGATGGATTTCCGCGCCGCCATGTCCTACGGCGACTACCTGCATCTCGACGGCATCCTACAAGCGCAACACCCGCTGTCCGACGCCCATGACGAGATGCTGTTCATCATCCAGCACCAAACCAGCGAACTGTGGATGAAACTGGCGATCCATGAACTATCCGCCGCGCGGGACGCACTACACGCGGGACAAATGTCGCAAATGTTCAAGATGCTTGCACGAGTTGCGCGGATCTTCGAGCAGCTGAACAACGCCTGGGACGTGCTGCGCACCATGACGCCCGCCGATTATACGCGGTTTCGGAAAGCGCTTGGGCCGTCGTCGGGATTTCAGTCCTATCAGTACCGGCTGATCGAATTCGTTCTGGGCAACCGCAACCCTAATATGGTCAAACCCCACGCCCATGTGCCGGGTGTGGCGGCCATATTGGAGGCTGAACTGGCCCGCCCCAGCTTCTATGACGAAGTGGTCGCGATGCTTTTCGCAGAGGTGGATGGGCCGGACCCCGCCCCAGCCCCGCAACTGGACACGCCGCACAGCGCGCGGCCCGAAATCCAGGCGCACTGGAAGACCGTATATGAAAACGTTGACCAGCACTGGACGCTCTATGAGCTGGGTGAAAAGCTGGTTGACCTAGAAGATTACTTCCGCCGCTGGCGCTTCAATCATGTGACCACCGTGGAACGTGTCATCGGCTTCAAGCGCGGCACCGGCGGCACATCGGGCGTGCAATACCTGCGCCGGATGCTAGAGGTGGAGCTGTTCCCAGAGCTCTGGCATGTCAGAGGAGACCTGTAACATGGGCGTATCCCTGCCCCGTGAAGACCTGTTCGAGATCCCAGAGGGGGTGATCTATCTGGATGGCAACTCGCTTGGCGTCCTGCCCAAAGGGGCCGCCGCGCGCGCCACGGAAGTGATTGATCAGGAATGGGGACAGCAGTTGATCCGCGCGTGGAACACGGCGGGCTGGATGGACCTGCCCCGCGTGGTGGGCGACCGGATCGGGCAGCTGATCGGCGCGCCTGCGGGGTCCGTTGCCACCGGAGACACGCTGTCGATCAAGGTTTATCAGGCCCTCGCAGCGGCGCTGAAAATGCGCCCTGACCGGCGGGTTATCCTTTCGGATAACGGCAACTTCCCCTCCGATCTTTATATGGCGCAGGGGCTGATCGGTACCATCGACAAGGGGTATGAGCTGCGCACGCCATCGCCTCAGGACGTGGCGGATGCCATCACCGAGGACGTGGCCGTCGTCATGCTGACCCATGTGGATTACCGGTCAGGCCGGATGCACGACATGAAAGCGATCACCGAAAAGGCCCATGCAATGGGTGCCGTGATGATCTGGGATCTGGCGCATTCGGCAGGCGCGGTCCCGGTGGACATGGCGGCCAGCAACGCCGAATTCGCCGTGGGATGTAGCTATAAATACCTCAACGGCGGCCCCGGCGCGCCCGCCTTCATCTACGCTCGCCCGGACATCATCGAGGGCGTGGAACCGGCACTGTCCGGCTGGCTTGGCCATGACGCGCCTTTTTCCATGGAACTTGGATACCGCCCCGCAATGTCCACGGAACGCCTGCGCGTCGGCACACCGCCCATCCTGCAACTGGCGGTGCTGCAAGAGGCGCTGAAAGCGTGGGACGGGGTGGATATGGCCGACCTGCGCGCAGCCTCCATCGCCCTGTCGGAACGCTTCGTCGCCGAGGTCACCGCCCGCTGTCCCACCCTGCGGCTTGCGTCCCCAACCGACCCTGCCACGCGCGGCAGCCAGGTCTCGTTCGGGTTCGAACACGGCTATGCCGCGATGCAGGCCCTGATCGCGCGCGGTGTCATCGGCGATTTCCGCGCCCCCGATATCATGCGCTTCGGCTTCACCCCGCTGTATCTGGACGAGGCCGATGTTGTCCGCGCCGCCGAGATCTTGGGCGACGTCATCAACGACAAGATCTACGAGGCGCCCGAATACCAGACCCGGTCCCGCGTCACCTGATCCATCACTGCCACGCCGATGAAACACCGACCGCGCCAAAACGCGCGCCTTTGTCCTGTTGATCAATCGCGCGGGCTGATTTAGGCGAGGGGCGAAGCAAATCACGGCGAATCCTCCGGGTTCCCTCTGACGCCGCTCAACATCGCCCCGCCCGGGGCTGGCGTGACAGGGACCCACCCCTCTGAACTTTGAAAAAGGGACCGGACCATGGCAGATCAAAAACAACCTGACATTGTGTATACCATTGTAGACGAAGCGCCCGAACTGGCCTCGGCATCGTTCCTGCCGATCATCCGCAAATTCGCCGATGCGGCGGGTGTCAGCGTTGGCACCAAAGACATTTCACTGGCCGGTCGTATCCTGTCGACCTTCCCAGAATACCTGTCCGAAGATCAGCGTCAGTCCGACGATCTGGCGGAACTGGGTCAACTGGTGAAAACGCCGGAAGCCAATGTGATCAAGCTGCCCAATATCTCGGCCTCGGTCCCGCAGCTGGTTGCTGCCGTGAAAGAGCTTCAGTCGCAAGGCTACGCCCTGCCCGATTATCCGGAAGCCCCCGAAACCGATGAGGAAAAGGCCGTCCGCGCCAAGTATGACACCCTCAAAGGCTCTGCCGTGAACCCGGTTCTGCGCGAAGGCAACTCCGACCGCCGCGCCGCCGCCGCCGTCAAGAACTTCGCCCAGAAAAACCCGCATCGCATGGGCAAGTGGTCTGCCGACAGCAAGACCAAGGTGTCGTCGATGCCGGGTAACGATTTCTACGCCAACGAGGTGTCGGCAACGCTTTCCGCCGCGCAGGCCGGGGCCGCGAAGATCGAATTCGTGGGCAAGGACGGATCAGTCACCACGCTCAAGGACACCTGGCCGCTGATCGAAGGTGAAGTGGTCGACGCCACCTTCATGTCGGTCAAGGCTCTGTCGGCTTTCCTGGCAGATGCCATCGAAGACACCAAGGCCGATGGCACCCTCTTCTCGCTGCACATGAAGGCCACGATGATGAAGGTCTCTGACCCGATCATCTTCGGCCACGCGGTCAAAGCCTGGCTTGCGCCCGTGTTCGACCAGTTCGGCGAGGAGCTGGCCGCGCTCGGCGTGAACCCGAATTCCGGTCTGGGTGACGTTCTGGCCCGTGTAGCTGACCAGCCCGCGATCATGGCCGCAATCGATGCGGCCACCACCGCCCGCCCGCCGATGTATATGGTGAACTCTGACAAGGGCATCACCAACCTGCATGTTCCCTCGGATGTCATCATCGACGCCTCCATGCCCGCCCTCATCCGCGCGGGCGGCAAGGGTTGGGGCCCCGATGGCAATGAGGCCGACACCAACTGCGTCATCCCGGACAACTGCTATGCGCCGGTCTATGATGAAACGATCAACTTCTTCAAAGCCAATGGCGCGCTGAACCCCGCCACTGCCGGCACCGTTCAGAACATTGGCCTCATGGCGCAGAAGGCCGAGGAATACGGCTCTCATCCCACCACGTTTGAGGCGCCTGCCGATGGCACGATCCGCATCGTGCTGGCGGGTGGCGAGACGCTGCATTCCCATGAGGTGGAAGCCGGTGACATCTGGCGCGCCTGCACCGTGAAAAAGGCCCCGATTGAAAACTGGATCCAGCTGTCGATCGACCGTCAGCGCCTCACGGGCTTCCGCGCCATTTTCTGGCTCGACGCAAACCGCGCCCATGATGCCGAACTGATCAAATACGTCCAGCCAGCCCTGGAAGCGGCTGGCGTCGCAGACAAGTTCGAGATCATGGCCCCCCGCGACGCCACCCGCGCCTCGCTGGAAACCATCACTGCAGGTGACAACACCATCGCCATCACCGGCAATGTGCTGCGCGACTACCTGACCGACCTGTTCCCGATCCTGGAACTGGGCACCTCGGCCAAGATGCTGTCGATCGTCGGCCTGATGAATGGCGGCGGGCTCTTTGAAACCGGCGCGGGCGGCTCGGCACCCAAGCACGTGCAGCAACTGGTTGAGGAAAACCACCTGCGGTGGGACTCGATGGGGGAATTCTGCGCCCTGGGTGAAAGCCTCAACTTCCTCGCCGACAGCCGTGGCAATGCCAAGGCCGGTGTTCTTGGACGCGCCGCCGAGGCCGCAACCCAAGGCATCCTCGACGACAACCGCTCGCCCTCGCGCAAGGTGGGTGAGCCCGACAACCGCGACAGCCACTACTGGTTCGCCCGCTACTGGGCCGAGGCACTGGCCGCGCAGACCGATGACGCCGATCTCGCCGCCCATTTCGCCCCGATCGCCAAGGCGCTCGCCGAAGGTGAAACGGCCATTCTTGGCGAATTGGCAGCCGCACAAGGCCCCGCAGCCGATATCGGCGGCTACTACAAGCCATCGGTCGAGAAGAAGGCCCAGGTCATGCGCCCCTCGGCAACGCTGAACGCGATCATCGGCTAAGTCTCGCAGACCCGATCCCAAAGGCCGCCCGCTCCCCGCAGGCGGCCTTTTTCCTTCTTCTTTGCCCCAATACTCCCGCCGGAGGCATCTGTCCCATCCACCGGCGATCCGCCTGACCCCAAGACCGTCCCTCGCCCCGCATCCGCGGCAGCACGCGCCGAGGAGGTCCCCGCGCAAGCGGGGGGTGACGAGGCGCGTTCCCCGGTCGGCGTGCCAACGGCACGGCGAAACCCGCTTGACCCCTCCGCCGCCCCGGCCCAAGCATGACGGCATGAAAGTGAACGGTACCCCCTTCCGGTCCCTGTGGTGGGATCAAGATGCAGGCGCGCTGCAGATCATCGACCAGCGCTGGCTCCCGCATGAGTTCCGCATCCAGCAGCTCAATAGCCTCGCGGATTACTGCACGGCGATCACCGACATGCATGTGCGCGGTGCGCCCCTGATAGGCGCGACAGCTGCCTACGGCATGGCTTTTGCGCTTCGCGAAGATCCGTCAGACAGCGCCATGCAGGCCGCCTATGACCAGCTCCACGCCACCCGACCCACGGCGATCAATCTCAGATGGGCACTCGACCGGGCCAGCGCGGCCATGCGGCCCCTTACCCCGACACATCGCGCCGAGGCCGCTCTTCAGCTGGCCCATCACATCGCCGATGAGGATGTCGAGATCAACCGCCGCATCGGCACTCATGGCCTCGCCCTCATCCGCGCCATCGCCGAAACCAAACCGGCAGGCGAGCCCGTGCGCCTGCTGACCCATTGCAACGCCGGCTGGATCGCCACCGTCGACTGGGGCACCGCCACCAGCCCGATGTACCAGGCCCATGACGCCGGGATCCCGATCCATGTCTGGGTCGATGAAACCCGGCCCCGCAACCAGGGCGCGCTGACGGCATGGGAGCTTGGCAGCCACGGCATCTCGCACAGCTACATCACCGACAATGCGGGCGGGCATCTGATGCAGCACGGGCAGGTCGATATGGTCATCACCGGCACCGACCGGACAACCCGCGCGGGTGACGTCTGCAACAAGATCGGCACCTATCTCAAGGCGCTCGCCGCCCGTGACAACGGCGTGCCCTTCTACGTCGCCCTGCCCTCACCCACCATCGACTGGACCGTGTCCGATGGCATTGCAGAGATCCCGATAGAGGACCGCCCGGAACACGAAATCACCCATGTTCAGGGGCGCGCCCAACATGGCATCGCCACTGTTCAGGTTACCCCCGAAGGCACACCGGGCGGCAACCCCGCCTTCGACGTCACACCCGCCCGGCTTGTCACCGGTTTGATCACCGAACGCGGTATTTGCGAGGCGTCCGAAGCAGGGCTTGCCGGGCTCTTTCCTGACATGGCCGCGCGATGACCCAACCCTATGCTGATCGTGTCGAGACCCGGCAGGCCATCATCAACGCCTGCCTCAAACTGAATGCCGATGGCATCAATCAAGGCACCTCTGGCAATGTCTCGCTCCGGGCGGGCGACGCCATGCTGATCACCCCCTCGGGTGTGCCGTATGAGGACATGACGCCCGACATGATCCAGAAGGTTCCGCTATCGGGTGACCCGCAGCGGCAGGGCCCGCTCAGACCTTCCACCGAATGGCGCTTTCACCAGGCGCTCTACACCGCCAAACCCGAGATACACGCGGTCGTCCATGCCCACCCCGTGCATTGCACCGCTTTGGCGCAGAACCGCATGTCGATCCCGGCGGTCCACTACATGGTGGCAGCCTTTGGTGGTCACGATGTGCCGCTGGCTGGCTACGCTCTTTTCGGGGGAGAGGAACTGGCACAGGACGTCGTCCATGCCATGATGGACCGCCACGCCTGCCTGATGGCCAATCATGGGGCCACGGTTGTGGGCGAAACGCTCGAAAAAGCCCTTTGGCGCATGGGTGAGCTGGAGACGCTGGCGCGGGGTTATTGCCTGTCGCTCTCCATCGGCCAGCCCCACATTCTCGACCGGTTTCAGATAGAAGAAGCCCTGGCCGCCTTCACCGATTATGGCCGCCGCGACTGACACAGCCCAGAGATTCAGGCTTTATTTCGGGCCCTTGTACGCTTAGGCTTTGCCAGGTTACTGCACTTCTGCCCCTTTGCGGGCCCATTGATCGACGCTTGATTAGCATATGAGCACATTCAGCTGCCCCAATTGTGGCGATGACGTCACCCCCACCATTGCGCGCGCGCGCATGGTCACCTGCGCCTCCTGCGGCTCCACGATCCTGATTGAATCTGAAGCAGTCCGACTGGCTGGCGAACAGGGCGTCATGCACGAGGTGCCAATGCTGTTCGACATCGGCGACATGGTGATCTGCGGGGAAACCACGGTCACGCTGCATGGCCATGCGCGGTTTTCCTACGGGCGCGGCTTTTGGGAGGAATTCTGGGGCGAAACCCCGTCGGGCGATCCCATGTGGGTATCCGTCGACGAGGGCGATATCGTGGTCCAGAAACCGGTGCCCGCCCGCAACTACCCCCGCGCACAAGGCGAATTCCGCCCGGGCCGGGAACTGACCTGCCAGGACCAGCAGTTCAAGGTGGTCGAGGTTGATAGCGCAGAATGCGTGGCGGTGCGGGGCAGTTTCGACGAGGAACTGAAGGTGGGCGAGACCTACAGCTTCGTCAACGCTCAGGCTGCAAGCGGCCTGTTGCTGTCTGGCGAAATCTGGGAGGGCGGGCAATCCTGGTTCCTCGGCTACTGGTTTGATCCCTTCGAGATCAAGGTCAGGAGGCAGTCATGAGCCTTGCTGCAACCACCAGCGTCAATTGCACCTCTTGCGGGGCCGGGCTCGACGTTCTTGGCGGCGGGCGGGTCATGGTCCATGTCTGCCCCTATTGCGGGGCCGAACTGGATGCGCAGGACGATTACAAGGTCATTGCCAAGTTCGACGGGCTAATGCGCCCCGACAGCCCTTTCCGCATCGGCATGTCGGGCAAGATCAAGGGCGTAGATTACACCGTCATCGGAATGCTGGAATTTCGCGAGCAATACCGCGGCCAGACCTGGACCTGGATCGACCACCAGCTCTATTCGCCCACCCATGGCTATGCCTGGCTGACCATAGAGGACGGGCATCTGGTCTTCACCCGCCGCTTCCGGCGGCCGGTCTGGGTGTCATCCGCACAAGTGGAGCGGGCCAATCACCCGCCAACCGTGAAGGTCGATGGCGACCGCTATCGCTATTACGAGACCTCAACCGCCGACATCATCTTTGCCGAGGGCGAATTCACCTGGGCGCCCAAGATCGGTGAGAAGACCACCACCGTGACCGTTCTGGCCGACAGCGCCATGCTCGGCTTTTCGGAAACCGGAGGAGAGCGCGAAGTTTATCGGTCCGAACTGGTGGACAGCGCCGCGGTTGCCGCCTCGTTCGGCGTGACCAACCCGCCCGTCCCTTACGGCACCCATCCGATGCAGCCCTATATGGGCGGCGACAATGACCGCTTCATGCGGATCGTAGCACTGGTTGCCATGGTGGTCTGTTTCGCGCTGGCGATGATCTTTGACACCCGCACCGGTACCCTCGTCGGTGAACCACTTGTCGTGCAGGCGCGTCAAATCCCCTCGGCAGTGCCGATCACCATCCCAGATGTAGGCGGGCCTGTACGACTTAGATTCGAGGGAACACCCTACGTTGTGTCGACACTGGCAAACTCGCCGAATTCCCTTGTCTATGCCTATGCGTCCCTCAGTCTGTCCTATCCAGACGGCAGATCTTTGGCCGGGGGGCCAAGTCGGGCAAGGGTCAGGGTTGGCGGTCAGCCGCAGGGCAGTTTGCCGGGCGGATTCAATACCACAGAACTGGTCTTCCCTTCGTCCCTATCGGGGAGCTACTTTTTGAACCTCAGCTGGTCCAGCCAGGGCCCAAGCTCGGCGAACAACGCTGCGGGCTTCACAGGAGACATCACCAGCCCGCGCCAGCTGCATTTCTCGGAAGGCGATATCACCATCCGCACCTACGCGGGGATTTCGAAAGGCTACTGGCTCTATCGGCTGGCCATCGTTTTCCTGATCGTTGTGGGGATCAGCTTCGCCCGCAGATGGAACTTCAACCGCAAGCGCTGGAGCGGATCCGACTGGACGAGCGAGGACTGACATGAACCTGTTTCGCACCATATTCCTGGCCGTCACCATCGCCGCTGTTCTTGGCGTCTCGTACATCGCCTATCGGGGTGCGGCCCCGGAAACCACCGGGCAGCATGTCTCGCTGAGAACCGGCAGCGGCGGCAATACCGGCTTCTTCGGCTTCGGTCGCGTCAAATAAGAAAGAGGACCCAATGGAACTGTTTGCAGAGCTTCAACTGGCCGAGGTTGTCGGCACCATCGTCTACACCGCCATCGGCATGGGCCTGATGTGGGTCGTCTGGAAGGTGATCGTGGCGGCCTCGCCCTTCCCGATCATCAAGGAGATCGAGGAAGACCAAAACATCGCACTGGCCGTCATGATCGGGATGCTGTTCCTGTCCATCGCCATTATTATAGCGGCCGTCATCGTTTCATGACGCCAGCTCACGCCCCGCGCCTGCGCGAGGTCTGGCTTCTGGCGGCGACCTTTCTGGTCGCCATCGCGGGGCTGATCTACGAACTGGTCGCGGCCACCGTCTCCAGCTACCTGCTTGGGGATTCCGTGCGCCAGTTTTCGCTGGTGATCGGGATCTTCCTGTCCTCCATGGGGCTTGGATCGTGGCTGTCGCGCTATGTGGGGCAGGCGTTTTTCGGCTTTGTCTGGGCGCAGATTCTTCTGGGGCTTGTCGGCGGCTTCATGGCCCCGGTTCTCTTCATCATCTACGGCTGGTTGGGCGAGGTCGGCCTGCCGCTATACAGTATGCTCATTGCCGTGGGCGTTCTGTCGGGCATGGAAATTCCCCTGATCGTGCGCATCCTGAAAGCCGAAGGCGCCAGCGAATTCCGGTTCGAGAACGTTCTGACCGTGGACTATGTGGGCGCGCTGGCCGCGTCGCTGGCTTTTCCGCTGCTCATCATCCCGCATCTGGGCTTGATGTCGGCAAGCCTGGCCTTCGGGGCACTGAACCTTGCCGTTGCGGGTCTGTCATTGTGGATCTTCCGCGATCTCGTGACCCGCACACAAGTAACCTTCTGGGCGCTCGCCTTCGCTGCGACCCTGGGCGGGCTGGTGCAATCCGAACGGCTTGTGTCCGTGGCCGATGCCGGGCTTTACGAGGACAGCATCATCTTCGACCAGGCCACGCCCTACCAACAGATCACCGTGACCCGTTTTCAGGACAGGGTGCGGCTCTTCCTCGACCACTCCATCCAGTTCGACAGCATCGACGAGTACCGCTATCACGAGCTGTTGGTGCATCCTGCAATGGGCATCGCCCCCCGCGCGCGCAACATCCTGATCCTGGGTGGCGGCGACGGCATGGCGACTCGAGAGGTCCTGCGCCACGAAGATGTTGAAACCGTCACGCTGGTCGATCTGGACCCTGCCGTGACGACGCTTTTCCGCGACCACCCAGACCTTGCGCCCCTGAACGATCACGCTTTCAGCGACCCGCGTGTGACCATCATCAATTCCGATGCGTGGGAGTTTATCGAACATGCCGATACGCTCTTTGACGTCATCATCCTCGACCTTCCCGACCCCAAGAACCTCGCCCTGTCGCGGCTTTATTCCCGCAGCTTCTACGGGCTGCTGGCTGAACGCCTGTCCACCCATGGGTTGATCGTCACGCAGGCCGGATCGCCACTTTTCGCGCGACAGGCCTTCTGGTCGATCGCTGAAACCTTCGAAAGCGCCACCAACCCGCTGACACCGGGAACGGCGGGGCTCTGGACGCTGCCCTATCACACCTATGTGCCCAGTTTCGGGGAATGGGGGTTCATGATCGCCGCCCCGCTGGAACATGGATCGGACAACCTGCCGCTGCCAGACGGTCTGCGCTATCTCAATGATGAAGAATGGCAGGCGGCACGGCTGTTCGGCGGTGATATCTCGCGGGTAGAAGCGGAACCTAACACCCTGCAATCCCACGCGCTTGTCGGCTATTACCTCGATGGCTGGGACCGCTGGTTCCCCTGATCATCCTTGTCCGCGCGCGATCTCGGTGATCTGTACGCGCTCGGGCCGCAGAATTTCGTGCAAATGGCTGGCAGCTTTATGGGCGTCGGACCGGCCACACAAGAAGATATCGACAGCGGCATAGCCGGTTTCCGGCCAAGTGTGGATTGAGATATGAGATTCAGCCAGCAGCAGAATGCCTGTCACCCCGTGCCCCTCACCGAAATGGTGAAGATGTCCTGCCAGAACGGTGGCACCCGCAGCCCCCGCCGCCGCGCGCAGGGCGCTGTCCAGAAACTCTGTATCATCCAACCCGATGGCTCCGTAAAGGTCCACGATCAGATGCATTCCGGGGATATGGTCGGGGTTCGCGCTCATCCCTAGGGCATAGCCCGCGGCCGCTGGCTTGAGAAGCCCGGACAAGGCGCGCAAGCCATCTTTCCTTCCGAGCGCCCACATGCGATGCTGAACATGTCAAGTAACACAAACCCGCAGAGGACACCCCGCCATGGATCTGCCCAAGAACGCCTTCAAAGCCGCCCTCAAGGCGGGCAAGAAACAGATTGGAATGTGGGTCTCGATCCCCGATAGCGGGGTGGTCGAGTTGCTCGCCGGGTGCGGCTATGACTGGCTGCTGATCGACACCGAACATTCCCCCATGGGCGCCGTCGAAACGATGCCGCTGATGCAGGCCGCTGAGCCTTATCCTGTCAGTGCCGTGGTGCGGCCCGGCTGGAACGATGCGGTCGAAATCAAGAAACTGCTGGATTGCGGGGCGCAGTCGCTGCTCATTCCTTACGTCCAGAACGCCGAAGAAGCAGCCGCCGCCGTTGCCGCAACCCGCTATCCGCCGCATGGCATTCGGGGCATGGCCGGCACCACGCGCGCCACGCGCTATGGCGCGGTCAAAGACTACGCGACGCGGGCTTCCGAAGAGATCTGCCTGCTGGTGCAGGTCGAAACCGCCGAGGCGCTAGCAAATATCGAGGCCATCGCGGCGGTTGACGGCGTCGACGGTATCTTCATCGGCCCCGCCGATCTGGCGGCCTCCATGGGTTATCCCGGCCAGGGCTCACATCCAGAGGTCAAGGCCGCCGTGGTCGATGCTGTTCAGCGCATCACCGCCGCCGGGCTGCCCGCCGGGTTCCTGTCGCTCGACCCGGTGATGCTGGATGCGGTGAACGAGGCGGGCGGCAAGTTCATCGCTGTGGACGTGGATATGGTGCTGATGAGACGAGAGGCGGCCGCCAAAGCCGCCCAGTGGCGCGACAAGATCGGCTGATCCACCTGCCCTGACCCAATCTAAAGCCGCCCGCCCAGGGGCGGCTTTTTTTGTTGTCTCCAATTAATATCCGACTTTTTTAATCATCTATTGCATTAGTTGAGTATTATTGTCAGTTATTATTCGGCCCGAGTCGCCAGCACCCTAATTTCGGACCCAAGGACAGACCGATGAAACGCTCCCTTCTGACAACCGCCTGCCTGACATGCATGGCCAGCCCCGCCCTGTCACAGACAGCAACCGAGGTGCTGGACACCTATGCAGACATCGCGCAGGCCGCCTATGAAGACAGCCTTTCGACCGCCCAAACCCTGCAAACCCGCATCGACGCGCTTATCGCGGCGCCCTCACCCCAGACCCTCGCGGCTGCCCGTACCGCATGGCGCGCCGCCCGCGTGCCCTATCAACAGACCGAGGTCTTCCGGTTCGGAAACGCCATTGTCGACGACTGGGAAGGCCGGGTGAATGCGTGGCCATTGGACGAAGGGCTGATCGATTATGTGGATGGGGGCAATGATGGCCCCTCTGACGACAACGCCTTTGCCGCCCTGAACGTCATTGCCAACCCCAGCTTTACCCTGTCGGGTGTGGTCATCGACGCCTCGGCCATCACGCCCGCAGTATTGCAGGACACCCTGCACGAGGCCGACGGGATCGAGGCAAATGTCGCCACCGGCTATCACGCCATCGAGTTCCTGCTCTGGGGTCAGGACCTGAACGGCCATGGCCCCGGCGCGGGCGACCGGCCCTATACCGACTATGCGCAGGGACCGGCTTGCACCGGCGGCAATTGCGACCGGCGGGCAGACTACCTGCAAGCTGCCGTCGATCTGCTGATCTCCGATCTGGAGTGGATCACCGGTCAATGGGCCGCAGACGGTGCCGCACGCGCCGCGCTGATGGCGGATGAAACCGCCGGTCTTGCCGCGATCCTGACCGGGATGGGCAGCTTGTCCTACGGCGAAATGGCGGGCGAACGGATGCGCCTTGGCCTGATGCTGAACGACCCCGAGGAGGAGCATGACTGCTTCTCGGACAACACCCATAACAGCCATTACTTCGACGGCCTCGGAATCCAGAACATCTATCTGGGCGAATACACGCGCGTTGATGGCACCCGTGTCTCTGGCCCCTCCCTCTCGGATCTGGTGGCCGAGGCCAACCCCGCATTGGACGCCGATCTGCGCATGGCGCTGGCCGACACGATGCGCGCCCTTGGTCGGATCAAGACCGCAGCCGAGGCAGGGTTTGCCTATGACCAGATGCTTGAACGCGGCAATGCGGGCGGTGAAGCGCTGGTGATGGCCGGGGTCGAGGGCCTGATCACCCAGACCCGTCACATAGAACGTGCCGTGACTTTGTTGGGCCTTGAAGGCGTTGCGATTGAAGGCTCCGACAGCCTCGACAACCCCATGGCGGTGTTCCAGTAACCCCGCCCCGCGCGCGGGCATGTCCCCCCCGGCCCGCGCGCATCCCCTTTTTCCCGGCTCGACAGGCAGCCCCATGTTTCCATTCCGCCCCCTCGCCCTTGCCCTGCTGATCGCCGGTCCCGCCACGGCACAAGACCTGACCGACCCGCACCTGTCCGTGATCCCCAGAACCGAAGCCGAGGCTGCCCGAGTGGCGGAAATCACGGCCCCGCCGGCCGATTTCACCGCCGCCTGGCCGTTCGAGGTCAATTCCGGCGGTGCAGCCACGGTGCGTGCGCGGCTGACACCCGATGCCTTCTCTCAGCCCTCAGGCAACATGTCCTTCGACCGCCAACTTCAGTTCCACATCGGCAACGGGCTGTTCCGCAGGCTCTGGGTGTCTGCCCCATCGTCCACGATTGCCAGTGACGGGCTGGGGCCACTTTACAACGCCCGCTCTTGTCAGCGCTGCCACCTGAAGGACGGGCGTGGCCACCCGCCCGAGGGGCCAGAGGATCTGGCGATCTCGATGTTTCTGCGCTTCTCGATCCCGGGTTCTGATACCGACCTGACAGATGAGATCGAAGGCTTCCTGGCCACCTTGCCCGACCCCAACTATGGCACCCAGATCCAGGATTTCGCCTTGCCCGGCCACGCGCCAGAGGCACAGATGCTGATCACCTATGAAGAGGTTGAGCTGTCACTATCGGACGGCGAAATCGTCTCGCTGCGGCGCCCCACCTATACATTGGAAACCCTTGGCTATGGGCCGCTTCACCCCGATGCCATGCTATCCCCGCGCATCGCCCCCCAGATGATCGGACTGGGATTGCTAGAGGCCATTCCCGCCGCCGATATCATGGCCCATGCCGATCCCGACGACGCGAATGGCGATGGTATTTCGGGCCGCCCGAATATCGTCTGGTCCGTCGAATACGGTCTGCCGATGCTGGGGCGCTTCGGGCTGAAGGCGGGCGCGCCCACGGTTCGACAACAATCCGCCGCCGCCTTCGCCGGTGATATCGGCATCTCGAACCCTCTGTTCCCCGGCCCTTGGGGAGACTGCACCGCAGCACAAACCAATTGTCGCGCCGCGCCGCATGGGGCCGATCCTGAACAGGGCGGGTTTGAGATTGACGCCGAGGCGCTTGAGTTTGTGACCTTCTATTCCCAGAACCTCGCCGTGCCCGCCCGCCGCGACATCGATGATCCGCAGGTGCTGCGCGGGCGAGAGATCTTTTTCGCCACCGGCTGCACCGGCTGCCATGTGCCCAGTTTCGTCACCCACAGGCTGCAAGACCGGCCCGAACACAGCTTTCAGCTGATCTGGCCCTACACGGATCTTCTGCTGCATGACATGGGTGAGGGGCTGGCGGATCACCGGCCAGAGGCCCGCGCCACCGGCACTGAATGGCGCACCCCGCCGCTTTGGGGGATTGGCCTGACCCAGACGGTATCCGGCCACACCCAGTTCCTGCATGATGGCCGCGCCCGGTCCCTGCTTGAGGCCATCCTTTGGCATGGCGGCGAGGCCGAGGCGCAGAGGGATGCCGTCATCGCCATGCCCTCGCATGACCGCGCCGCCCTGATCCGTTTCCTCGAAAGCCTCTGACCTGCGGGCCCTTGGTTTTGCCCTCGCCCTGCTCCCCCGTGCCCGGGCGGGTCCAATCCCTCGTGAAGGCAGAAGCGGTGGAGGCCACTATCCCGCCGCAGATGGACACGCTGGCTGCAACCGGGGCCGACCGGTGCCTTGGCGTGACTGGAATGCGCGCACCCCCGGCCCCGCCTCGCTACACTCTGCACCGTCGGTCAGTCGGCGTGGCCTCTTGTCCCCAATCTATGGGCTTCCCATAATTATCATGATAAATTATTTTCTACACAAGCCGTCCGCATACGTCTAGGTTCCTAATAATTATTCAGCGCCCGAGCCCGATGACCGACACGTCCCCCAAATCCGCCCTTCCCCGCCGATCCCGCCCCGTAAAGGTGGCCGATCAGATCAAGGATTGGGTCGTGGAACGCGACCTCAAACGGGGCGCGAAACTGCCGAATGAGGCAGAGATGATATCGCTCTTTGGCGTCTCAAAGGGCACCGTGCGCGAGGCGATGCGCATTCTGGAAGCACAGGGCCTGATCGTCACCCGCACCGGCCCCGGCGGTGGCAGCTTCGTGGGCGAGGTCAGCCTGGAACGCGCCAAATCGCTGCTCGCCAACTACTTCTACTTCCAGGACCTCTCTGTCTCGGACATCTACCAGATGCGCAAGGTGGTGGAGCCGGAACTGGCAGCATCCCTTGCGGGCACGCTCAGCCCCGATCAGATTGCCGAATTGCGTGGGCTGGTGCAGCAATATGACCGCCCGGCAGAATCGCCAGAGGAAGAACGCGACCAGCATATTGCCTCGCTCAGATTCCACGCGAAACTGGCGGAATACTCCCGCAATCCGCTGCTGGCCTTCATGGTGTCCTTCATGGCGCGGATCCTGACCGACCTGACGGTCTATCGCCGTCTTTATGAACCCCATAACGAAGAACTGCGCGCGAGGGGGCAACGACATCAGCTGGATCTGGTCGAGGCGCTGGAGGCAGGCGACGCAGCACGCGCCGAGGCGATCATGCGGTCACATATGCTGGGGGCCGAGGCGTTGATGCAGCGGCAGGAGGCGCAGGTCATGCGCCGGTTTATCGCGGAATAAGCGGTGAGGTCCGCGCCACAACGCGATTTCGAAATCGCGTTCTTGCGGCCGGTCCCCGGCCGTGCCCGAGCTTGAACCCGCAGCGCCACAGTCCGAACCCGACGGTCACGCGCCCATGCAGGGCGCGGGTGACGTGATTTCGAAATCGCGTTTTGCGCCCATCCTCACCGCGGTGCGCGAGACCGATCCGTCAGGACCGGCACCTCGTCCAGCCAATCGGCATAGGGCGGCGTGCGCGCGGCCTGAAGCAGCACCGCCAGATCCTCCAGTGGCTGATCGCTCCGGTCGATCCGCAGATCCAGCGGCGGTGCATCGGCATTCAGAACCAGCATCGCCGCTGACAACAGCCCGCGTGAATCGCCTCCGGCGGCCTCTGCCGCCCGCAGGCTTGCCAGCAGCCGCTCTGCCATGTCCTCGCCCTCACCCTCGCGATACCGCGCGATCAGAGCGTCCAGCACCGCCTCGGAACTCAGCATATTGCCCGCCACCGCCAGCCCGCTGAAACAGCGATGCGCGGCGGCAGGAATGCTCTTGCCGCCGGTAAAGCCCCCGGCCCGGCCTGCAACATCCAGCGTGATCACCTGCCGATGCCCGCGCCCCGCGTCTCCTTGTGTCACGGCGAAAACCGCGTCGCCCGCGCTTACCCCCTGCCCCATCAGGCGAATCGCCTCATCGCGCCAGAACACGCTTGGCGCCGTCCCTTGCGAGGCCGACAGCCCCCTCTCAATATCGCCGCGAATGACCCATCCGCCCACACACAGGCTGCCGGTGGCGGCCGCCGCAGCGTAAGTGCCTGTTTTCTGGTCATGGGCAAGAATCGAGAAGGTCATGCCGGGCTCCCGCTAATATTTCTCTTGAATTTATCATGATCATTTGCGTGAATGCAATTCATCATGATAAATTCCACAGGGAAGGATCTGCCATGAAACTGCTGACCATGACACGGCGCGCTATGCTCGCGGCCGTGGCGGCATCGGCGCTGGCCATAGGGGCCAATCCCGCCACCGCACAAACCCCGCCCGGCGTTTTGGTCGTTGGCCAGGTGGCCGAGCCGCAGGCGCTCGACCCCCATGCCGTGACCGCCGTGAACGATTTCCGCATTTTGATGAACATTTATGACGGGCTTGTGCGCTACGCGTCCGGCACTTTGGAAGTGGAGCCGTCGCTCGCCACCTCCTGGGAGATTTCCGAGGACGGCACCGTCTACACCTTCACCTTGCGTGAGGGGGTCAGCTTCCATGACGGCACTCCCTTCAACGCCGAGGCTGTGGTGTTCAACTTCGACCGGATGCTCGATGAAAACCACCCCTACCATGACACCGGCCCCTTCCCGCTGTCCTTCTTCTTCTCGGCCGTACAGGATGTCGAAGCGCTGGATGACATGACCGTTCAGTTCACCCTGAACGCACCCTACGCGCCCTTCCTGTCGAACCTTGCCTATCCCACCGGGCTGATCGTGTCGCCCGCCGCTGTGATGGCGCACGGGGCCGACTTTGGCCGCAACCCGTCCGGCACTGGTGCCTTCGTCTTCGAAGAATGGCGCGCAAACGAAGCCGTGGTCGTGACCGGCAACCCTGATTACTGGGGCGGAGCACCCGCGCTGGAGGCCGTGGTCTTCCGTCCGATCACCGACGCCAACACCCGCGTGGCTGAGATGCTGGCCGGTGGCATCGACATGATGGTCGAGGTTCCACCAGTGGCCCTGTCCGAATTCGGCGGTGACGGGTTCCAGATCGTCGAACAGGCTGGCCCCCATGTCTGGTTCCTGATCCTCAACGCGCTTGAAGGCCCGTTTGCAGATGTCCGCGTCCGTCAGGCCGCGAACTACGCGATCAACAAAGAGGCCATTGTGAATGACGTGCTGGAAGGCACCGCCGCCGTCGCGGCAGGCCCGACCCCGCCCGCCTTTGCCTGGGCCTATAACGATGAGCTGGAGCCCTACCCCTATGACCCCGACCGCGCCCGCGAATTGCTGGCCGAAGCCGGTGTCGAGAACCCCGAGATCACCTTCTACGTGACCGAGGGCGGTTCGGGCATGTTGGACCCCGTCGCCATGGGCACCGCTATTCAGGCGGACCTGGAGGCCGTCGGCTTTGACGTCACCATCGAAACCTATGAGTGGAACACCTTCCTTGGCCGCGTGAACCCGGGGCTTGAGGGTGAGGCCGACATGGCGGAGATGGCTTGGATGACGAACGACCCCGACACTCTGCCCTACCTGGCGCTGCGCACCGGTGCCTGGCCGGATCAAGGTGGCTTCAACTCGGGCTATTACTCCAACCCCGAAGTTGACGCCCTGCTGGAAGAGGCCCGCAGCTCCACCGATCAGGACCGTCGCGCGGAACTCTATCGCCAGATGCAGGTGATCGTTCAGGAAGACGCGCCCTGGGTCTTCGTGGCCAACTGGGTGCAGAACGCGGTGACATCGGATCGGGTCGAAAACTTTGCGCTCGAACCCTCTTTCTTCCTGCTTCTGCATGACGTCGTGAAGAACTGAGCCTAAGCTATGCGCCGCGGCGGGGGCTTCTTTTCCCCTCGCCGCGGCGCGTTTTTGTCTGCACGGCGGGGGTGCCCCCATTTTCGCCCCCGAGAGACCGGAGATTTTTTCGCCATGGGCCGCTACATCCTGCGCCGACTTCTCTCCGCGATCCCGGTGCTTATCGGCATCTCGATCGTGGTTTTCGTGATCATGGCGATGATCCCCGGCGACCCCGCCACCGCTATTCTGGGCAGCTACGCGACACCCGAAAACGTGGCAGAGCTGAACCGCGATCTGGGCCTCGATAAACCCTTGGTGCAGCGTTATTTCATCTGGGCGGGAAACCTGTTGCAGGGCGATCTGGGGCGGTCCTTCAACCTCAACCGTCCGGTTCTGGACGAGGTTCTGGAACGCTTCAACGCGACGTTGATCCTTGCCGGAACCTCCTTCATTCTGTGTTCATTCCTTGGGATCGCCGCTGGCGTGATCTCTGCCGCGCGTCAGTACGGATTTGCCGACAAGGCGATCACCTTCGCGGTTTTGTTAGGAATTTCAATTCCTTCCTTCTTCCTTGGCATGATGATGATCCTGATCTTCGCGGTGAACCTGCGGTGGTTCCCGGTCTCTGGCATGTGGCCCATCTACGGCACGCGGGACATCTGGGCGCTGATCGACCACCTGACCATGCCCGCGCTGGCGCTGGCGGTGGTGGCGACAGGCGTCATCGCGCGGTTGTCTCGGTCTGCCATGCTGGAAGTGCTGCGCCAGGATTTCATTCGAACCGCCCGCGCCAAGGGCGTGCATGAACGCGGTATAATCTGGCGTCACGCGCTGCGCGCCGCGATGGTCTCGATCATTCCCGTCCTCGGCATTCAGGCCGGGTTCGTGCTGTCCGGCGCGGTCTATATCGAACGCGTCTTCCAATGGCCCGGCATCGGCCAGATGCTGGTCGACGCGATCCTGCGCCGCGACATCCTGCTGGTGCAGGGCGGCGTGGTCTTCGTCGCCGCCTGCTACGTTCTGTTCAACATCATTGTCGACGTGGCCCAAAGCCTGCTGGACCCGAGGATCAAGACATGATGGCGTTCCTCAAACTTCTCGCCCGCAACCAGCTGGCGCTGGCGGGGCTCATTGTGATGGGGCTCGTGGTGCTGCTGGCGCTGATCACGCCCATTCTGCCGCTGGCAGATCCAGACGTGACCAACACGCCCGCCCGCTTCACCCCGCCCTTCTCCGAAGGCGCGATCCTGGGCACTGACCACCTGGGGCGTGACCTGCTGTCCCGCCTCATGTGGGGCACGCGGCTTTCCCTTGCCGTGGGCTTTGCCGCCGCTTTCATCGCCGCCACGATCGGGGCCGCGATCGGCATCATTTCGGGCTATTACGGCGGCCGCACGGACAACATCATCATGCGCTTTGTCGATGTGCTGATGGCCTTTCCCTATATCCTTCTGGCGCTAGCCATCGTGGCGGCCCTCGGCCCCGGCCTGATGAATGCGCTGATTGCGGTCGCCGCCGTCAACATCCCGTTTTTCGCCCGGAATATCAGGGGGATCACCGTTGGCATCGCCCATAAGGAATTTGTCGATGCGGCGCGGCTGGCGGGGCTGTCGGACACCAAGATCATCCTGACCGAGATCCTGCCCAATGTGCTGCCGGTGATCGTCATCGCCATGTCCACAACGGTTGGCTGGATGATCCTTGAAACCGCTGGCCTCAGCTTCCTCGGCCTCGGCTCGCAACCGCCACAAGCCGATCTGGGCTCGATGCTGGGAGAGGCCCGCTCCGCCCTTATCACCAACCCTCACACATCGCTTGTGCCTGGCGTGATGATCCTGATCATCGTCATGGCCATCAACCTTCTGGGTGACGGGGTGCGCGATGCGCTGGACCCGCGCCTGAAATCCGGTGCGCTCAGCCGCCCCTTGCCCGCCACGCTGGTGGACCGTGACCGGCAGCCCGGCGGCAGCGCCGACGCAACCGCGCTCCTGCAGCTTTCTCAACTGGAAACCCAGTTCCACATCGGCCCGCGCATCTACCGCGCCGTGGGCGGCGTTGATCTCGAAATCCAGCCGGGTGAATGCCTCGGTCTCATTGGCGAAAGCGGGTCCGGCAAATCCGTCACGGCGCTGTCCATCATGGGGCTTGTCGCCTCACCGCCCGGCAAGATCACCGGCGGGTCGGTCTATTATCGCGGGGAAGAGCTGGTCGGTGCGCCCTATGAGTTGTTGCGCAGCCTGCGCGGGCGCAAGGTGGCCTATATCTTCCAGGATCCGCTGGCGACGCTGCATCCTCTTTATACCGTGGGCGACCAGCTGATCGAGGCGTTGCGCGTGCATCGCCGTGTTCCCAAGGCCGAGGCCCGCGCCCATGCCATCGATCTGCTCAAATCCGTCCGCATTCCCAATGCCGAGAACCGGGTGGATAGCTACCCGCACGAGATGTCCGGCGGGATGCGCCAGCGGGTGGGCATCGCCATGGCGCTGGCCAATGACCCGGACGTGATCATCGCGGATGAGCCGACAACAGCGCTCGACGTGACCGTGCAGGCGCAGATCCTGACGCTTCTGGATGATCTGCGCCGCGACCGGGGCGTCGCGATCCTGTTCATCACCCATGATTTCGGCGTCGTTGCGCAGCTCTGTGACCGGGTGGCGGTGATGTATGCGGGACGGATCGTGGAACAGGGAACAACGGACGAAATCCTCGCCACGCCCGCCCACCCCTATACGCGCCGCCTGATGGCCTGCGTGCCGGAACTGGGCGGCGGGCGCAGGCGGTTGGAGGCCATTCTTGGACTGCCCCCCGTGGTGGACAAACTGCCTGCGGGCTGCGCCTTTGCCGACCGCTGCGACAAGGTCCGCGCGGCCTGCCGACAGGGAGAAATCACGCTGGACGAGGTGGGCGGCACCCGTTGGGTGCGCTGTATCGCCCCGGAAA
Organism: Nioella aestuarii; assembly: GCF_050896395.1. NCBI lineage: Bacteria > Pseudomonadati > Pseudomonadota > Alphaproteobacteria > Rhodobacterales > Paracoccaceae > Nioella > Nioella aestuarii. The sequence continues at coordinate 25,943 of NZ_JBPBBA010000014.1, forward strand.
TCGAGGAGGCGACGGCATGACGACGGCGCTGAAACTGACCGACCTGAAAAAGGACTTCCCCGTCGGTAAGCAGCTCTTTGGCCCGCCACGCGCGATTGTCCATGCCGTGCAACCTGTGTCACTGGAGATCGCCAAAGGGGAAACCCTTGGCATCGTGGGCGAATCCGGCTGCGGCAAGTCCACTCTGGCGCGGATGCTGGTGGGGCTGTTGCCCGCCACCGAAGGCACGATCGAGATCGAGGGCGCGGCGCTGGACACCGCCGATCCCGCCGCCTTCGGCAAGAAGATCCAATACGTGTTTCAGGACCCGCAATCCTCTCTCAACCCGCGCAAGACGATCCGCCAGATCATGGAGGCGCCGCTGAAACATCTGCATGGTATGGCCGCAACCGATCGCGCTGCCCGGATCGCAGAAATCTTCGCCGCCGTGAACCTGCGCGAGGAATTCCTCGACCGCTACCCGCATGAATTCTCCGGCGGACAGGCGCAGCGGATCGGTATCGCGCGGGCGCTGGCCGCAGAGGCCCGCATCCTGATCCTCGATGAACCGGTGTCGGCGCTCGATGTATCCGTTCAGGCGCAGGTGCTGAACCTGCTGGCAGACCTGAAGGCGGAGTTCGGCCTGACCTACCTCTTCATCACCCATGACCTCGCCGTGGTAGAGGCGGTGAGCGACCGCATCGCGGTGCTCTACTTTGGTGCCCTGGTGGAGCTTGGCCCGGCGGACCGCATCTTCTCAGCCCCCCGGCATCCCTATACCAAACTGCTCGCGGAAAGCGCCCCAGTGGTGGGCCGCGACCTGAAAGCGCCCGAAGGCCGCGAAACCGAGCTCCCCGACCCGCTGAACCCACCCCCCGGCTGCGCCTTCGCCGCCCGCTGCCCCTTCGCCAGCGACCGCTGCCGCGCGGAGGTGCCAGTGCTGGAGGATCAGGGCGACGGCGTGTCGGTGGCCTGTTTCCATCCGTTGGAGGGGTAGGCCTCAGTTGACACTGAATTCGTTCACCCCCCCCGATCCAGAGTCGATTGCCGATATGAGGGACGGAGCTGCCGTTGGAAGTCAGCCTCTGAATGTCCGTTTTCAATTCCATCTTGGGGTCAGCTGACGGATTGACAATGATTGGTCCCACAATTACTGCACAGCTCACAGCCTGCCGGGACGACCCGGCCATGAACGGGTAATTGTCAGGACGACCTGCGATAGCAGAGGTCGAAATGGCTTGGGTTCTTCTTTTCATCGCGGGTGCCTTTGAAGTCGCTTGGGCAACAGGTCTCAAGAAGCTCGGCATTGGATTCAATTGGACACTTGGTGTCCTGACCCTCATCGCAATGATTGCAAGCATCGTCGCCCTCTATGCCGCGATGACCCGGCTCCCGCTTGGGATCGCCTATCCGATCTGGACCGGCATCGGCTCTGTCGGATCGGTGCTGGTTGGCGTGTTGGCCTTCAATCAAAACCTCAGCATGTCCGGAATTGCTGGTCTGACACTTCTGATTGCAGGGATGTTTCTGCTCGGTTCGGATGCGCACTAAGACGAAAGGACACGAAAAATGACGACAAAGACGAAAACAGCAAGAAACCTGATCGAAGGTCGGCCCGCGCTAATCGTGATCGACATTCAAAAAAGCACGTTCATCGACAGCAGCGAAGTGCGGTCCATCGACAACATGCCGGGTTACAAGGATCGCATGATTGCCGCGCGCGATCTGGTCGATGCGGCTCATAAGAACGATATACCCGTGATATTCATCCAAGAGGTCCATCGTTCCAATCTGATCGATTTCGGTCGAGAGCTGGATGGAGACGAGGACGTCCATTGCCTTGAGGGCGATCCGCGCACGGAAGTCGCCAAAGAGGAAATGGGATATCGCAAAGGCGACTACATCATCCCAAAACGGCGCTATTCGGCGTTCTTCGGAACTGACCTTGAAATCCTACTGCGCGGCCTCAAGGTCGACACGTTGCTCCTGTGCGGTGGCCTGACAGATGTTTGTGTTCACTACACATTCGTGGATGGGCACCAGTCCGACTACTTCTGCCGGGTCGCTGAGGATTGTGTAGGCGGTTCATCGGTGGAGGCACATGAGGCGGCGCTCAAAGCGATGGAGTACCTGCAAACGGGCGCGGTTCAGGACCGAACCACAATGATCGAAGCAATGTCATCACGCGAGTACACGAATTGATTTTGCTGGGCCTCAGTTCCGCTCAAAAGCTGAACCGGCCTTTCGCGGCATTGCAGCAAGCACGTAGGTTTGGGCTCGAAGCGGACGATGCCCGCCCCAAGCCCTTTGCCCATAGACCTCAACCCAGAATCGACGCCACCGCCTTCACGGTCTTGCCAACCACCTCGTTGGCCTCTTCCTTGGTCAGGCAGAAGGGCGGGGCGAAGCCGAGGATGTCACCCTGCGGCATGGCGCGGGCGATGACGCCTTGCTCCAACAGCGCCACCGCGATCCGGGGGCCGACCTTTTCGCTTGCGTCGAAGAAGCTGCGGTCGCCCTTGTCCTGCACGAATTCCACCGCACAGAGCATCCCCTCGCCTCGCACCTCGCCGACATGGGCGTGATCCGCCAGCGCCGCTGTCATCGTGGCCTTGAGATAGCCACCCACTTCGCCCGCGTTCTGCACGAGGTTCAACTCGTCGATCAGCTTGAGGTTCGCCACCCCCGCCGCCGCGCCGATTGGATGCGCCGAATAGGTCCAGCCGTGGCCGATGGGTCCGTTTTCATCGGTGCCCTGTTCCAGCACTTTCCAGACCTTGTCTGACACGATGGAGCCGGACAGGGGCGCATAGGCCGAGGTCAGCCCTTTTGCGATGGTGATGATGTCGGCCTCGATCCCGTAGTGATCCGATCCGAACATGGTGCCGAGGCGGCCAAAGCCGGTCACGACCTCGTCGGCAATGAGCAGGATGTCATGCTTCCTTAGCACCGCCTGAATGGCCGCCCAGTAGCCTGCGGGCGGGGGCACGATGCCCCCCGTTCCAAGTACGGGTTCCCCGATGAAGGCGGCGATGGTGTCCGCCCCCTCACGCTCGATCAGTGCCTCCAGTTCGGCTACGCAATGGGCGGTGAACTGCGCCTCGCTTTGCCCCAGATCGGCGCGGCGGAAGTAATAGGGCGCTTCGGTGTGGATCACCTGCGTCAGCGGCAGGTCGAACTTCTTGTGGAAAAGCTCCAACCCCGTAAGCGATCCGGTCATCAGGCCCGATCCGTGATAGCCGCGCCAGCGGCTGATGATCTTCTTCTTCTCGGGACGACCGAGGATGTTGTTCATATACCAGACCAGCTTGATATTGGTCTCGTTCGCGTCCGATCCGCCAAGGCCGAAATAGACCTTCGACATGTTCGACGGCGCGCGATCGAGGATCATCTTGGCCAGCGTGATGCTGGCCTCGGTGCCGTGGCCCACATAGGAGTGGTAATAGGCCAGTTCCTTCGCTTGCGCGGCGATGGCATCAGCGATGTCCTGGCGGCCATAGCCCACGTTCACGCAGTAAAGCCCGGCAAAGGCATCGAGCAGCCGGTTGCCGTCACGATCCTCGATATGGCAGCCCGATCCACCGGTCACGACGCGGTTGGGCAGGTTTCCACGGGCGAAGTCAGCCAGATGGGTGGAGGGGTGGAAGAAATTTTCTCGGTCCCACTGGTCCAGTTGGTCATTGCGCAGCATGGCTAATCTCTCGGTCTTGGCGGCGCGCCGCCTTGGGTCACAGGAATGGAGCCGGGATGCACGCTGTCCGGGCCTTGGGCCGGAAAGAGCTGGGCAAAAGGCTCCGCTCACCCCGGCAGCAGCGCGCAATGCCTTTATTGCCGTGGTCTGAGGAACCATAGCCAAAGCAGTGGCTTGTTTCCAGCCTTAGCTTGTGACGGTGGTCCCCGTGGATCCAAGCCGCGCGTAAACATGGCAGGCGATTGCCGTATCCTGCGCGCCGGTGCCGGTCAGGTCGCAGATAGTAATGTCATCGGCACTGCGCCGACCTGTGGCGCTGCCGTTTATGACCTGTCCCAGTTCGGCGGGCGTTCCCTTGGTCCACAGATCAAGCGCCAGCGCGGACTGCAGCTCTCCGCTCGTCTCGCATTGTGAAACGCTGTCACAGATATAGGCATCGGCCAAAGCAAGGGCACGCGGGTCGATCTCGCATTTCCCGGCCTGATCGGAGCCCATGGCTGTGATGTGCAGGCCGGGATGCAGCCATTCGGCTTTTATGACCGGGGCGCGGGCAGGAGTGGTTGTGACGACCAACTGACTTTCTGCAACCAGCCATTCGGGCGAGGATACCGCGTCCACTTCAATTCCCAGATCAAGGCGAAGGTCATCGGCACAAATGGCGGCCCTGGCGGCATCGCGCCCCCAGACCAGCAACCGCTTGAAGGGTCGCACCAGATGCGCCGCCTGCATCTGTAGCCGTGCTTGAACCCCGGTTCCGATAACGCCCGCGGTTTCGACATAGGGGGGCGCTAGGTGGCGGGCCGCAACGGCGCCCGCAGCGGCCGTGCGGATATCGGTCAGGTAGCCATTGTCGAGGAAGACCGCTTGCACCAGACCGGTCTTCGCCGACAGCAGGATCATCAGCCCGTTCAGGCTGGCAAGCCCGAGCTTGGGGTTGTCGAAGAAACCGGGGCTGACCTTGATGGCGAACCCGTCGAAACCGGGGATGTAGGCCGTCTTGACATCGACCTCTCCGTTCGCGTCGTGCAGATCCATGGACAGGATCGGCGGCATCACCACCCGCCCCGAGGCCAGAGCCTCAAAGGCCTTCTCGACCACGTCGATGGCAGTCATGTCCAGCTCCACCACTTGCCGCAACTGGGCTTCGGTCACGATGCGGATGTCATGCGTCATAAACTCTGCCTTTCAATATCCTGTCTCCGAGTGAAATGTCGCTGCCCGACATGATCCGGTGGAATTGCCCCATGTCCAGATTGCGGCCGGTTATGATGGTGCCCACCGGGCCTTCGGGTCGAACCTTGTCCGCCAGAACCGCCGCCAGCCCCACAACGCTGGCCCCTTCCGCGACCATGCGATCCTCGTAGAACAGAACCTGCATGGCATCGCGTATCTCTTCTTCTGTCACGAGTACAATTTCGTCGAGCTTTTCCCGGCAAAGAGGAAAGCTCAGCCGGTTCTGCAACCCGATCCCGCCCCCGAGCGAATCCGCAAGGCTTGGGACCTCTTCCACCTCTACCGGGTGGCCCGCCGCGATCGACGCCTGCATTGCCGCCCCCCGATCCATGGAGATGCCGATAACCCGGATATCAGGGTTCACCGCCTTCACAGCAACCGAAACGCCACCGGCCAGCCCGCCACCCGACAGCGGCACCAGAACCGTGTGCAGATCTGGTCGTGCCTCGATCATCTCCAACCCGATTGTGCCCTGGCCCGCGATCACCTTGGGGTCGTCGAAGGGCGAGATTTCAACCAGCCCCTCTGTCTCTACAAGCCGCAGGCTTTCGGCCAAAGCGTCGTCCTGAGATCGACCAACGATCTTCACCTCTGCCCCTAGCGCACGGATGCCTTCTACCTTCGCCTGCGGCACAAGTTCCGACATGCAGATTACCGCGCGAATGCCCCGGCGCGCCGCCGCATAGGCAACCCCACGTCCGTGATTGCCAGTGGAACAACAGGTCACGCCGGCCACCCCATCGGGTAAGGTCATGACCGCGTTCATCGCACCGCGCAGCTTAAAGGCGCCTATTGGTTGGCAGATTTCCAGTTTCATCAGGAAATCGTGGCCTGCCTGCGCGCTCATATAGGGTGACGGCACAAAGGGCGTGGCATCTGCCAGCCCGCAGACCACCTCGCGGGCGGCAAGAATATCGGGGAGGCCAAAATTCATATGCTCAACTTCATAGCTGTGAATTCGTTTACAAACACTGGAGACCATACTCTGGGTTCCTTCAGGCAAGAACCTATCCTTTCGAGTATTTTACGCTTGTACATGTCATCGGAACACTTACATATCCATCCCATGGCCTGTTGCCATGATTCCCCCCGTAACGGGGTGCATCTTCCCAGAAGGAAAACAGAATAAATGAAACTTGCACTGATCTCGGGCGCAGCTTTGCTGGCTGCCGCCTCTACCGCCATGGCCTGCCCGGACTATTCGCAGACTGGCGCCAGCTACGAGGTTAGCGGCGAACAGCTCTATGCAGGGCTCGATTTGTCCGTGGTCGCCGGCGGCGAGAACAATATCGCCAATTGCAGCGTGCCCGGTGTTTCCGGCGCCGGCTACTTCATCACCCCGCCGGACTTCAGCTTCTTCCTGACCGGCATGGCAGGGTACGATCTGGAGGTCTCCGTGCAGGGCGATTGCGATACCGCGCTTTTGGTCAACACGCCGTCAGCAACGTGGTTCTTCGACGATGACAGCGCCGGCGAGCTGCAGCCATACATGCTGCTCAATGGCGTGGGCGACGGACGTCTCGACGCCTGGGTCGGCACCTATAATGGCGAATATTGCAACGCCAATATCCACCTGGAAACCTGGCTGCCGTAAGCCTGCGACATGCGTTTCAAAGGGCGCTCCAGACGGGGCGCCCTTTTTCGTGCCGCTGCGTCCTTTCCCATGATCTCTTGCCAGAACATCGATCCTGCGCGAGCCTCTGCATCGGGAGGATTGACCATGACAAATGCCCTGTTTCTGGAACCCGAGCACGAGCTGCTGCGTGACCAGATCCGCCGCTTCGTGACCGAGGAGATTCAGCCACATGCGGATGCCTGGGAAGAGACAGGCATGGTTCCGCGAGAGGTTCTGACCCGAATGGGTAAGCTTGGGTTCTTCGGCATCCGCTACCCCGACCGCTATGGCGGGGCCGAAATGGACACCCGCGCCACAACGGTCTGGGCCGAAGAACTGGGGCGTTCCACCTTCTCTGGTGTCGCGATTACCGCGCTTGTGCATACCGATATGGCCTCGGTCCACCTGTTCAACGCAGGCAGCGACGCGCAGCGTGACCGCTGGATGCCCGGCATCGTTTCGGGTCAGACCATCACTGCCGTGGCCGTCACCGAACCCGGCGCAGGATCGGATGTGAAGGGCATCACCACACGAGCTACCCGTAAGGGTAATGACGCCTTCGTGCTGGACGGGGCCAAGACCTTCATCACCAATGGCGTTCATGCGGATATCTACTGCGTCGCGGCCAAGACCGACCCGAACGCCCGACCCTCACGCGGGGTAACAATGTTCCTCGTCGAAAAGGGCACTCCCGGATTCACAGTCGCCCGGCAGCTCGACAAACACGGCTGGCACAGCTCCGATACCGCTGAGCTGCATTTTGACGACTGCGTGATCCCGGCCGAAAACATATTGGGCGAGGAAGGCCGGGGCTTCTACGCGATCATGCAGAATTTCCAGAATGAACGCATCGTGATCGGCGCCATGGCCATGGGCGAGGCACAGGCCGCCCTTGACCTGACACTGGACTATGTGAAGACCCGGCAGGCCTTCGGTGCACCCCTGTGGGAGAAACAGGCGATCCGCCAACGCCTGGCAATGTTGCAGGCCGAGGTCACTGCGGCCCGCCACCTGATCTATGCAACTGCCATGCGCGATGCTCAGGGCGAAGATGTGGTCAAAGAGGTCTCGATGATCAAGGCGCTTTGCGGCAGCCTCGTGAACCGGGTCATGTATGACTGCCTGCAATTCCATGGCGGCACCGGCTTCATGCGCGGCACCGCAATTGAACGGATGACCCGCGACGCCCGCGTGCAGGCAATCGGCGGCGGCGCGACCGAGGTTATGCTTGAGGAGGTTGCCAAGCGCATGTGAGGCAAACCTTGCCAGATCCACGGCTCAACCCTACGTTTTTCGTCACGGACTTGACCAGGATCGCCATATGCCCCAGCAGGGATCAGCTCCATACCTCATCGCGGTGATCGTCACACCACGCTTCAACCTTGCTGCCACCACGGGCTTTCTCGATCCGCTCAGGGTGGCAAACTACCTGAACGGCAGCGCGCTGTTCCGGTGGTCGATCCATGCCGTCGATCCCGGCCCCGTCGAAGCAAGCAGTGGGCTCTCGCTTGCTGCCGCGCCGCTCAGCCAGATACCAGACCGGCCCGATCTTGTGATGATCTCCTCCAGCTGGACGCCGGAAGACTACGGCTCCGAACTGCTTCTGGCACGGCTTCGCAGATGGGCACGGATGGGCGCGATGTTGGGCGGGCTCGACACCGGGGCCTTCCTGCTTGCCAAGGCCGGGCTGCTCGAGGGGCAACGCGCGACAGTGCATTATGAGCATCTCGATGCCTTTATCGAACTGTTTCCAGATGTAGAGGCGACCGAGGAGCTCTTCGTCCTGGATCGCGCGCGGCTAACCTGTTGCGGCGGATCAGCAGCGACCGATCTCGCACTTCACCTGTTGCGCAGCCTGCATGGCGACGGGCTGGCCAATGCCGCTGCGCGCTATGTCTTTCACGAAAGCCTGCGGCCCGAAGGCACACTGCAATTCCCGCAAAGGGTCGAACCGCTTGGATCAACCGCCCCGTCTGCTTTGCGGCAGGCCATCCGGTTGATGGAGGCCAATCTCGAAACCCCGGTGGCGATACCAAAGATCTGCGCGGGCGTCGGTCTGTCTCAGCGTCAGTTGGAACGGCTCTTCAGCACCTATGTGCGCAAATCCCCACAGCTTTACTACCGTGACATCCGGCTCGACCGGGCGCGCGGCCTTGTCACCCAGACCGAGCTGCGCCTGTCAGAAATTGCGTATGCTTGCGGGTTCTCCAGCCCCATGCATTTCAGCCGTTCCTACCGTGAACGTTTTGGCCTGCCCCCCAGCAAGGACAGGGTACAGGGGCGCATCCCATTCGAGTTTCGCGCCTGGCCCATGCATCGCGGCGCGCCCGACGATGGCGAATAGGTGCAAGTCCACGGCGAATGCGCTGACGGCAAAAGCCAGACTCTGACCAGATACTCCTGGCAATTCAGTCCCGCCAGCGCAGGATTTGCAGCCATGACCGACCGCCCCAGCCCAAAGGAATTCTCCGCCATCCGGCGCGGCTATGACCCCAACCCGTCTCGTTCGCTCTCTCTGGCGGCAGAAGCCTATGTGGAACCTGGCTGGTACGAGATCGACCAGCAGGGCATTCTTGCAAAAAGCTGGCAATGGGTCTGCCACGTGGAAAAGCTGCGTGAACCGGGATCCTATGTCACGGTTGCGATTGCAGGCCATCCAATTGCCGTGGTGCGCGACAGTGAGGGTGTCTTGCGCGCCTTCTACAATGTCTGCAAACACCGCGCCCATGAGCTGCTGCGGGGCGAGGGACAGACCACCCGCATCATGTGCCCCTATCATGCGTGGGTGTACCGGCTGAACGGCCAACTCGCCCGCGCGCCTCATACTGAGACGCTGGAAGAGTTCAACGCAGGCGATATTTGCCTCGACCAGGTTCAGGTGGAAGAGTTCTGCGGCTTCGTCTTCGTCAATCTCGACCACACTGCCGCGCCTCTCGCGCAGCAGGCGGGTAATCTGCAAACTGAGATCCGTCATTGGGCACCGGACATTGAGCGCCTGACCTTCGGCCATCGCCTGACCTATGACATCCGGTCGAACTGGAAAAACGTCGTCGACAATTTCCTCGAATGCTACCACTGCCCAACGGCGCACAAGGATTTCTGTACGCTGGTGGATATGGACACCTATAAGGTGACAACACATGGCATCTATTCCAGCCATATGGCCGACGCGGGCAAGGATGCCAACAGCGCCTATGACGTGTCGAATGCCACAGTGCGCACGCACGCGGTCTGGTGGCTCTGGCCCACGACCTGCCTGATGCGCTACCCCGGCCGGTCCTCGATGATCGTGCTCAATATCATTCCGGTTGGGCCGGACCGCACGCTGGAAACCTATGACTTCTTCCTGGAAACCGCTGAAGCAACGGAGGCGGAGCTGGAAAGCATCCGCTATCTCGATGAAGTTCTGCAGGCCGAGGATATCGCCATCGTCGAAAGCGTGCAGCGGGGCATGATGACACCGGCCTTCCAACAGGGCCGGATCGTGAACGACCCCGAGGGATCGGGAAAATCAGAACATGCGGTGCATCACTTTCACGGGCTGGTGCTGGACGCCTACGCCAGGGCCGCGTCCTGACCCCTGCCCCGGCGCGTCGAGCGGAGCGTCGGGGTGGGTGGGTGGGCGACGGTCCGATCGGGGTGCCGGGGCAGGATTTCAACAGGGAGATATGGATGGGCAGGATACAAGGCAAAGTGGCCCTCGTGACAGGCGGGCGCGGCGGCATCGGGCGCGCCATCTGCGAAAGGTTCGAAGCCGAAGGCGCTCAGGTATTCGCCGCCGATCTAAGCGAGACGGGCAGCCTGGAAGGCCCTGCAGCGGCAGGGGAATTCCTCCGCCTCGATGTCGCCTCAGAGGAGGAGGCCATTGCCGCCATGACCCACATCCGGGATCGTGAAGGCAAGCTCGACATCCTGGTCAATGCCGCCGGGATCGAGATTGAAAAAACCATTGAGCACACGACGCTGGCAGAATGGAACCGTTCCTTCGTGGTCAACGTGACCGGCACCTTCCTGGCGTCCAAACACGCCCTGCCGCTCCTGCGCGCCGCCGCCGGCGCGGGCCAAAGCGCCAGTATCATCAATTTTGGGTCTTATGACGGGTTCATTGCCGATCCGGGCCTTGCCGCCTACTGCGCCACCAAGGGGGCGGTCCACGCGCTCACCCGGGCCATGGCCTGCGATCACGGGCCAGAGGGCATCCGCGTTAACGCGATCTGCCCGGGCTACATAGACACACCGATGCTTCAGAGTTTCTTTGCTGGTGACGGGTCGGGCGGTGGTGGCAAGACCATCGACCAGTTGCAACAGGCGGTGCGTGACGTTCACCCGATGCGCACCTACGGCACGCCCGAGGACATTGCCAATCTCGTTTTATGGCTCGCCAGCGACGAAGCGCGCTATGCTTCGGGGCAGCTTTGGGTGCTCGATGGAGGGCTCTCGGCGCAAGTTCAACAGATGAGGATCTGAAACATGCCCAAATCCGTGATCATCACCTGCGCGCCAACCGGCGGCATCCATACCCCCACAATGTCGCCCCACCTGCCGATTACACCGGCCGAGATTGCGACCGCCAGCATCGAGGCTGCAGACGCGGGCGCATCGATCATCCACCTTCACGCGCGTGACCCCGAAACCGGCAAGCCCGACCCGCGCACCGAAACGTTCCAGAAGTTCCTGCCGGTCATCAAGCAATCCACCGATGCAATCATCAACGTCAGCACCGGCGCGGGGCTTGGGATGAGCATGGAGGAACGCCTGCGCGCCGCCACCGATGCCAGCCCCGAAATGGCCAGCCTCAACATGGGCAGCATGAATTTCGGGATCTTCCCGATGCTCGAGAAATACAAAGATTGGAAACATGACTGGGAACCGGAGTTCCTTGCCATGACCCGTGACTTCATCTTCCCCAACACCTTCGCCACCATCGAATACGCGCTGAAGAACTTGGGCGAGGCCCATGGCACCAAGTTCGAGTTTGAATGCTATGATCTGAGCCATCTCTACAACGTCAAATGGTTCGTCGATCAGGGGCTGATCAAGCCGCCTTTCTTCATCCAGATGGTGTTCGGTATTCTGGGCGGTGTGGGCGCCGATCTGGACAACCTCATGCATATGCACAAGGTGGCGGACCGGCTGTTCGGTGCAGAGAATTACGAATGGTCGGTGCTGGCCGCGGGCCGTCACCAGATGCCCTTCGCCACGCAAAGTGCGCTTTTGGGCGGCAACCTGCGGGTTGGGCTGGAGGACAGCCTCTATATCGGGAAGGGCGAGCTTGCGACGTCGAACGCGCAGCAGGTGCGGAAGATCCGGTCCATCGTCGAGGCTCTCGGTCTCAGCGTTGCGACACCGGCCGAAGCGCGGGAACGCTTGGCGCTCAAGGGCGGTGACAGGGTGAATTTCTGATGGCGGACGTGGCAATTGTGACCGGCGGCAGCCGAGGGATCGGACGCGCCATCGTGGACCGGCTGGCGGCAGACGGAGCGCGGGTGATGACCTGTGGGCGCGGGCCGAGGCCCGGCGATCTGCCCGATGCAATTGGCTGGATGTCGGGCGATGTCGCGCGACCTGAAGACGCCAGGCAGATCCTTGCCGCGGCGCAAGCGGCTTTCGGCACCCCCACGATCCTTGTGAACAACGCGGGCGTTCAAGTGGAGAAGACCGTGGCCGACAGCAGCGATGCGGACTGGGAGCTGGTCATAGGGGCCAATTGCCGGGGCGTGTTCAACATGACGCGCGCCGTATTGCCGGGAATGCAGGATGCTGGTGGCGTGATCGTCAATATCGGCTCGATCTCGGGTCATGTCGCGGATCCATCCATGGCGCTATACAACGCATCCAAGGCCTTCGTTCACGGGTTGACCCGCTCTATCGCGGTGGATCACGGACCACAGGTGCGATGCAACGCGATCAGCCCCGGCTGGATCATGACCGCCATGTCGGATGAGGCTTTCGCCCTGGCCGAAAACCCCACTGCCGCCAAGGCTGATGCGCTTGCCCGCCACCCCGCAGGCCGTTTTGGCAGCCCCGAGGATATTGCCCGCGCCGTGGCGTGGCTTGTCTCTGAAGAAGCGCGGTTCATAACCGGCCAGTGTCTGACCGTCGATGGCGGGCTGACCGCCGCCTCCCCCCTCAATCCTGGACTTTTCTGATGACCGATCTCTCTCAGACAGCCGTCCTTGGCGCAGGCGTCATCGGGGCCAGCTGGACCGCGCTTTTTCTTGCCGCCGGGAAATCGGTGACTGTGTTCGACCCTGCCCAAGGGGCTGATGCGATTGTGCAGGACTACGTGGACAGGGCGTGGCCGGTACTGGAACAATTGGGGTTGGCGACACATGCGCGCGGGCAGCTTCGGTTCACCGATGATCCGGCGGATGCTGTCGCGGGTGCGGGCTTTGTACAGGAAAGCGTACCTGAGCGACTGGAGGTCAAACACGCGCTCTATGCCCGGATCGAACCGGCACTTGCTTCGGATGCGGTCGTTGCCTCCTCGGCGTCTGGTCTGACGCTTTCGGAAATGCAGGGTGGATGGCAAAACCCGGGTCCACTGGTTCTGGGACATCCGTTCAACCCGCCCCACCTTATCCCGCTGGTCGAAGTCATGGGCAACACCCGCACCCGTCCGGGCGCAGTAGAGACGGCGGAGCGGTTCTATGCAGAGGTGGGCAAGATCACGATCCGAGTGAATAAGGAGGTGCCCGGCCATGTGGCCAACCGGTTGCAGGCGGCCCTTTGGCGCGAGGCGATCCACCTGGTGACTGAGGGCGTGGCCAGTGTCGAGGATGTTGACAAAGCGGTATGGGCCGGCCCGGGCCTGAGATGGGCCACCATGGGGCCGACAACGCTTTTTCATCTCGGGGCGGGGGCTGGTGGACTGGCCGAGTTCTGTACCCGCTATGCCGACAGTTTCAACCGTTGGTGGGATGATCTGGGCACCCCCTATCTCAACGCAGAGACCGCCGATCGACTTGTCGCAGGCATGGCAGAGGCAACCGCCGGGGCTGATCCGGTTAGCCTGTCGGAAGACCGCGATGCGCTGATTGCCGCCATGCAAGCCGCCACTGCACCTTTGCGAAAGGGTTAGGTCGCTATTCCATCCCTCATGATGATCCGCTACCATCGGTACAGGGGCAGGCACCGAAAGGATACCCATGCGCATTTTGCTTGCGGATGACCACGACCTTGTCCGGGATACAGTCAGTCTCTTTCTGAAATCAGAAGGGGTGGAAGCGGTTGAAACTGCAGAAAACCTTCCTGATGCGCTGACTGCGGCCAGCCAAAACAGCTTTGACCTTGCCCTTTTGGACTACAATATGCCCGGCATGAACGGGCTGGACGGAATCGGCCGGATGCAAGACGCGATGAAGGGCGGGCCTGTGGCAATTCTGTCCGGCACGGCCACCCCCGCAATCGCGAAAGATGCGATCAAGGCCGGGGCAATTGGTTTCGTCCCCAAAACGATGAGCGCCAAGGCGATGATAAGCGCGATCCGCCTTATGGTATCTGGCGAGGTCTTTCTGCCGGTCAACCTTCAGCAGCAGACAGGCGATAGCAGAGCCGCCAATCTGACATCCCGCGAGACCGAGGTTCTCAGGGCCCTTTGTGACGGCAAATCGAACAAGGAAATTGCCCGCGATCTTGACCTGCAAGAGGTCACGATCAAGCTGCACGTCAAAACACTGTGCCGCAAACTGGATGCCCGGAACCGCACCCAGGCCGCAATGATCGCCCGTGATCGGCAATTGATCTAGGATCAGGGCGCTGTGATAGGTGGCGGCTTGCGCCTTGCACCGGATACCGCGTTGCCCGCGATTGCGGCCAGCAGGATCGCCCCGCCGATCAGCGTGTTGAGCGTCGCCGTTTCACCAAGGAAAAGCCAAACCCAAAAGGGCCCAAGCAGCACCTCCGCCAGTGACAAAAGCGTCAATTCGGCGGCAGGTAGGGTGCGGGAACCGAGCGTATAGAGGATCAGCCCCGCCCCGACCTGAAACACCCCCATTCCCATGGCGATACCACCGTCGCGCGGCGACAGGACCAACGGCAATCCGAGTGACAGGCAGATCACCGCGGTGATGAGGATGGCAAAGACACCCGATAAAAAAACCGCGGGCAACATCTCGCCCGACTTGCCCCATCTGAGCGCCACCGTGAAAATCGCAAAGCCAAGTGCCGACCCGATGGCCGCCAAACTGCCCGACAACGCCGCGCCTGCGGATTTGTCTGCCACCATGATGCCGATCCCGGCGAGGGCAACGAAAATCGCGATCCAGGTGGCCTTGCGGACGGCTTCCTGCAACACAACCCATCCCAGAACCGCCGTCATGAAGGGCGCCGTTGCGAAAAGCAGCATTGCATTGGCCACTGACGTGGCCTGAATGGCATAGATCCCGCCCGCATAGGCCGCCACAAGCGACAAACCCGCGATCACGGCTGGCCAACCTGTGCGGCGGATATGGCTGATGGGGCTTTTTCCCGTGCGAAGCCAGACGACCGCGAACAACAGGGCCGAAAGGCTGACCGATCGATACAGCAGGATCTGCCAGACGACGGCCTCCTCGATCAACCGAATACCAAGCCCGACGGTCGACCACAGCACCCCTGCCAGAAAGACGAAGATCAGACCTGTTCTGTGGCTGTGCTCGGCTGTTTGGCTTGGCAGGACGTGCGTCATTGGGTTGCCGATTTTGTGACTGATACCACAGCCATAGACCGTTTTCCGTCCAGACACGTTCCCAAACACGACCCGGCCATGTCGCTCTACGAGGTCAATCGGTGCCTGGTATGGGCTGTTCCTGACCGGGCAATCGGGTGCTTGGGTCGGGGCATTGTGTGATTGCGTTGCGCTTCGGCGGGTCAGACCCTACCGCCCGCTTTCGGCATCCCGCCACTCCGTTGCCCCGTCCGACATCTGCCAGACCACAATCCTTCCCCTGCCCCTGCTGCGCTACAGATCCGACCGGATCCAGTCCGCGAACCGTTCCAGCGGCGCGCGCATGGGGCGATCATTGGGCCAGACCAGATAGTAGCTGCCGGTTGAGATCACCGGACCGCCAAAGGCCACGACCAGTCGCCCGCGGGCGATTTCCGCCTCGGCCAGAAAGGTCGGCAGCAAAGCCACCCCCATTTCTAGCGCGGCGGCTTGAGCAATGGTGGTGAACTGGTCAAAGAGCATTCCGCGCGGCGCGGTGACATCGACGCCCTGATGACGGAACCAGTCTTCCCACGCGCTGGCCCGCGTATCGAGATGCAAAAGCGGCAGATCCAGCAACGCCTCTGGCCTATCCAGAGGTTCGGGCAGCAGCCCCGGCGCACAGACCGGCAGCACCTCTTCGCCGGCGATCTTGAGATAGGACACGCCCGGCCAGTCCCGTGCACCAAAATGCACAGCCGCGTCGAAGGGTTCGCGCGCGAAGTCGAATGGCTTCAGACGGGTGGACAGGTTCAGCGACACCTCCGGGTGCGCAAGGCTGAAGCGTCGCAAACGGGGCGCCAGCCAGTGGATACCGAACGCGGGCAGGATCGAAAGATCGAGGCTACCGCCATCGGGGTTGGCCTTCAGTCTCAGGGATGCGCGCGACAACGCCGTCAGGCTTTCCCTAAGCGTCTGGCAATAGTCCACCGCAGCGGGGGTCAGCCGCAACCCGCCGCGCCCCGGCTGAACCAGCGTGACGCCCAACTGGTCCTCAAGCACTTTGATCTGGCGGCTCACCGCGCTGTGGGTCAGCGACAGTTCCTCAGCCGCTGCCGTGGCGCTGCCAAGCCGGTCCACGGCCTCCAGCGCCAACATGGATGGAAGCGAAGGTAAAAAGCGACGGGAAGCAATCATGTGAGTTTTTCTCCAACTGATCGGAGAATTCATCATTGGCGCTTGCTTGTAAACAAGCCTAAATCAAGGGGTGATGGCAATTATCACTGTGCGCGATGCTTCATCCACGCACGGCAAGCCGAACCGCTGACCGAACAAAAAAGGCCCCGATATGGACCGCGCCCAGATCGTTCACGACAACTTCCTGACCCGCGTGCCCGCCCGCGAGTTCCCACTGGGCAGCGCGCCGGTTCCGGGCCTGCCCGCGCCGCTGGCGGTGTCGATCTACCGGGCGCAATGCCTGTCCCGCGCGCTCGACCGGGAAAGCCGGGCGATGCAGAAGGCGGGGCAAGGCTATTACACGATCGGATCGTCAGGGCATGAAGGCATGGCCGCCGTCGCCGCAGCATTGCGCCCCACCGACCCGGCCTTTCTGCATTACCGCGATGCGGCCTTCCAGATCGCGCGCAGCGCGCAGGTGCCGGGGCAGAATATCACCTGGGACATGCTGCTTTCCTTCGCCTGTTCGTCGGAAGACCCGATTTCCGGCGGTCGGCACAAGGTTTTGGGCAGCCATGCCCTGATGATCCCGCCCCAGACGTCAACCATCGCCAGCCACCTGCCCAAGGCCGTCGGCGCGGCGTTTTCCATAGGTCTCGCACGCCGTCACCCGCCCGAACACAAGCTCTATGAAAATGACGCCATCGTCATGTGCAGCTTTGGCGATGCCTCTGCCAACCATTCCACCGCGCAAGGCGCGATCAATACGGCGGGCTGGACCTCGGTTCAATCCACGCCCCTGCCGCTATTGTTCGTGTGCGAGGACAATGGCATTGGCATCTCGGTCAAGACGCCGAAAGGCTGGATCGAAGCCAGTATGCGCCACCGCCCGGGCATCAAGTATTTCGCAGCGGACGGGCTCGACATCTACGAAACCTACAAGGTCGCGCAGGAGGCTGCCGACTATGTCCGCACCCGCAGGAAACCCGCCTTCCTGCATCTGCGCACCGTCCGGCTCTACGGCCACGCGGGTGCGGATGTGGCGCTAAGCTACCTGTCGAAAGAGGAGGTTGAGGCCGGCGAAGCGAACGATCCCCTCCTGCATTCCGCCCGCCTGCTGGATGCCTCGGGCGCCCTGCCCGCCAAGGACGCGCTGGCGATCTACGAAGAGACCAACGCCCGCGTTTCCCGCGTAGCGTCAGAGGCCGTGACCCGCCCCCGCTTGCGGGACGCGGCGGGCGTGATGGCGAGCCTCATCCCCCCGAAACGGATTTGCGCGGCCACGAATGGCCCCTCGGCAGAGGCCCGCCCGGCGGTGTTTGGTGCGGATATGAAGGCGATGGAAAGCCCGCAGCCTTTGTCGAAAATCCTAAACCTCGCGCTCACGGACCTGATGCTGGGACATCGCGAAATCGTCTTGATGGGCGAGGATGTGGGCCGCAAGGGCGGTGTTTATGGCGTGACCCAGAAGCTTCAACAGCGCTACGGCCCCGACCGGGTGATCGACACATTGCTGGATGAGCAGTCCATTTTGGGCAATGCCATCGGCATGGCCGGAAACGGCTTTATCCCGATCCCCGAAATTCAGTTCCTTGCCTATCTGCACAATGCCGAGGATCAGCTGAGGGGCGAAGCCGCCACCCTGCCCTTCTTCTCCAACGGTCAGTTCACCAACCCGATGGTGGTGCGCATTGCCGGGCTTGGCTATCAAAAGGGCTTCGGCGGGCATTTCCACAACGACAACTCGCTGGCGGTGCTGCGCGATATTCCGAGGCTGATCCTCGCCTGTCCGTCGACCGGCGCGGACGCTGCGTGCATGTTGCGCGAATGCGTGCGACTGGCGCGGGAGGAACAGCGGGTCGTGGTCTTCGTCGAACCCATTGCGCTCTACCCGATGCGTGACCTGCACGAGGCGGGCGATGGCGGCTGGATGACGAACTACCCCGCCCCCGACCGGCGCATTCCGCTTGGCGAGATCGGCCAGCATGGCGACGGGCAGGACCTTGCGATCATCACCTATGGCAACGGCCACTACCTGTCGCGGCAGGCACAGGCGCGGCTGGAGGCCGAGGGGATCAGAACCCGCGTCATTGACCTGCGCTGGCTAGCACCCCTACCCGTTGACGCGATGATCGAGGCGGTGCGTGGCGCGGCCCATGTGCTGGTGGTCGATGAATGCCGCTTCACCGGCGGGCAGGCCGAGGCGCTGATGGCCCATCTTCACGAGGCGGGAATCGGCAGCTTCGCCCGCGTCACGGCAGAGGACAGCTTCATCGCCACCGGCCCCGCCTATGGCGCGACCCTGCCCTCGGCGGACGGCATCTATCACGCGGCGAAGGCATTGACGGGGGGCATGGCATGACACGCAAGGCGATTCTGATCTGCCCCGGTAGGGGCACCTATAACGCGCCCGAGTTGGGCTATCTCAAGCGCCACCACGGCCCGCGCGCAGAAATCATTGCGCGGTTCGACGCAATCCGGGCTGGTGCCGGTCTGGAAACCGTCTCCGCCCTGGATGGGGCAGAAAAATACAGCGTCTCGAAATACTCGCGCGGCGACGTGGCCTCCCCCCTCATCTGCGCCTGTTCGCTGGCCGACGCGGCGGCACTGGCCGAGGATATCGAGGTCGTCGCCGTCACCGGCAATTCCATGGGCTGGTACCTTGCGCTTGCCGCTGGCGGCGCGCTGACGCCCGAGGACGGGTTCCGCGTCGTCGACACCATGGGCGGCCTGATGCAACAACATCTTATCGGCGGGCAGTTGGTCTACCCCTGGATGGGCGAGGATTGGCGGGCAGACATGGCCCGCAAGACGGAGCTTCTGGCGCTTGTCAGGGACATCAACGCGCGCGCCAGTCAGGAATTGTACCTCTCCATTGACCTTGGCGGGATGCTGGTTCTGGCGGGGGATGAGGCTGGCCTGAAGGCCTTTGAAGCGGCCGTTCCCCCAGTAGGTGGACGCTTCCCCATGCGGCTTGCCAATCACGCCGCGTTTCATACCGCTATGCAGGCACCCGTGGCCGAAATGGGCCGCGCTGCCCTGCCCGTCTCGTTGTTCCACCAGCCGCAAAAGCCCCTCATCGACGGGCGCGGATCGGTTTGGTGGCCTCATGCGACCGACACGGAAGCACTGTGGCGCTACACGTTCGACACGCAGGTCTGCGAGACATACGACTTCACCGCCGCCATCAGCACGGCAGCGCGCGAGTTTGCCCCGGATCTGTTTATCGTCACCGGCCCCGGCGGAACCCTAGGCGGGGCTGTGGCGCAATCGCTGGTGCTGGCCCAATGGAAGGGCATGACGGATAAGGCAGGGTTCGAGGCCATTCAGGCACGCGACAACCTGCTCGTGTCCATGGGACGTGAGGACCAACGCGGGCAAGTCACCTGAGACAAGGGGCCGGATACCCGGCCCCCTCAGATCACGCCGCGTAGATCACAGGGAAACGCCCACCCCGGAACGGAGCGCCCTTCGCCAGGTTGTCATCATGCAACCATTCCGTGACCTCATCTCGCGGGTCATAGGTGGCGCCCTCCACCGCGAAGCGGATCGCGTAGCCCCTCCGCCTGTGGGTCGAGGTCCGGTTGCCCATGGCCGAATGCACGCTCATCCCGTCAAAGGCCAGCGCGTCGCCGGGGTTCATATGGGGGAAGTGGAAGATGTCGTAGTCTGACCGATCCGCCTCGAAATCCGGCATATCGATGTAGTCGGGGTTTCCCTCTTCCAGATAATGCGAGAACGCGCCGAGCTGATCGGTTTTGAAAGGCCGGTATTTCGCGCCCCACGCGTGCGATCCGCGCACGAATTCAAGCGCGCCATTGTCCGCGTCGACCTCATCCAGAGCGATCCACATGGTCATGATCGGGCCCTGAACAGGCCAATAGGGCTGATCCGTGTGCCAGCCGGTCTGGGTCTTCGTCCCCGGCTCCTTCACGAAGATCTGGTCGTAAATAAGCGATGTCCAGGGACTGCCCGCCACCTCGGCCACACGCTGGCCGATATCCGATTGCAGGCAATAATCCTGAAACGTGCCTGGCCTCTCGCGCATGTTCTTGTAGGCGAAATAGCGTTCGCCCTTCTGCACTTCGAGATCAATCGCCGCGCGCAGTTTCTCGATCCACTCGGGCGAAACAGCGTTGCGCAGCAGCACGACACCGTCGCGCTTGTAGTCTTCCCGCACCTTGGGCAGGTCTAGGGTAAGGGTCATCTGGAAAGCTCCGATCATCCGGGCCGCCTTGGGCAGCCATGTCATTGGGGACAAGCCCCGGTTTCAGCGGACAGTCAAAGCGCAGGGGATGAGCGGTTGTTGATGATGAAGCAAGGCCATGTGGACCGCGCCGACCATTTCCCGGTCAGCCTGTCGCGGAACTGTTGGACTTTTTCCAGCATGTCACATGCCTTTCTGTGCCTTTTCACGCTGGCAGGCTTTGCGCGACCTGCCAAGGGAAAACGGCCATGCGTGGGTCTTGGGGAGCAAGACGTTGAGGGCTTGAGGTCGGCTTTGCGGGACAAATCTGCCCTTCGTTATGGAAACCTTGATGTCCGGTTCCAAAAAAGGGGGTTCCGCAGGAGCCGAACCTAAGCAGCAAATCCTGAACCTGACTTGCGATAGGCTTCGCGCGGTGGGGCGAAGACATCGAGCACCTTCGCGCCGTCCGGGCCCGCCTTGAAGCCGTGTTCGACGCCGCCGGGTGTGCGCCAGAAGTCGCCCGGCCCGACCGGCACGTCAACGCCGTCCTGGATGCGGGTGCCGCTGCCCTCAAGCAGCACGCCCCATTGCTCCTCGGGGTGCGAGTGGATCGATCCTTCGCTGCCGGGCTCAAAGCTGACGACGGAAAACATCGCCTGCTCGCCAGGGAAGACGCGGGTTTCGATGCCATCGGCCAAGGCGCGGGCGATGCCCTCGCTCAGGTCGGCGAAATTGAAGAAAGTGTTAGGTCTGTCCATCGTATCCTCTTGTCGATTGGGTCGGGCCTATGGGTCCAGTTCAAAGATTTCCAATGTGGTTTCGCCTGCGTGAATGCGGGCGCGGATTCTCTCCTCGCGGGCGGCGACAGCGGCGACCTTGGTCAGCACTTCAGCGGCCGCATCGCAAGGGATCACCACCACGCCATCGTCGTCGCCCACAACGATATCACCGGGGTGAACAGTGACCCCGCCAAGAACGACCGGGACGTCCGTGTCTCCGCGGTCCGTCTTGGCGGTCGCTTCGGGATGAAAGCCCCGGCAGAACACCTGAAACCCCAGCGCCGCGATATCGGGACTGTCGCGGATCGTGCAATCGAAGACGGCGCCAACCATGCCCTTGGCGATGCACCCGTCGGCAAGCAGGTCTCCAAACGGGCCGAACCGCTCAGAGCCGCCACCATCCACGACGAGGATGTCTCCGGCGACAGCATGATGAACCGCGCGATGGATCGCCCCGTTCTGGCCCGGTGTTATCCGCGCTGTGCGGGCACGGCCAGAGATGCGTTTGCCGGGGATCAGGGGCTTGATCGCGGGCGCAATCGCGCGCACGCGCGGATCAGCGTTGCAGAGATTGCCCGTTGGAAAGGCTGCGAAATCATTTGTTGTCATGGGTTTGGATCGTGCCTTTCAAGGAAATCCGCCATCGCAGCCCAAAGCGCGGGCGGGTTGGAGTACATCGGGAAATGCCCTGAATGCGGGATCTCGATCACCTCGACACCCATCTCGGGCAAGTCTCCGAGATAGGAGAGATGGCGGTTTTGTTCGCCATAGATGAACGCGCGCGGACAAGGCAGATCGGTGAACATACCCATCAGCGGCGCATCGTCAGACTGCGCCACCATGGACGTGAAGATCGGCTCAAACGACGTGTTGCGCACCTTGGCGGGCAACGCCGCCGCGTAAAGGCCAGAGCCATATTCCGCGCGATGTCGCACCCGGTCGATGAACCCTTTGGCAAAGCCTGCGGGCGTGTCGGCCGCGTGTTCGACGATCTGGCGCGACAGGAAACAGTCTTCTGGCGCGATATTGCCCTCGATGTTCATGAAACTCAGGATCCGATCCGGCTGTTCATGCGCCAGCAGAAGCGCGGTGAGGCCACCCATCGAATGCCCGGACATGTGGAACCGCTCGATGCCGAGGGCATCACAGGCGGCCAGCGCAACCTTGACCAAAAACGGGATCGATAGCGCATCAGGCGAGCTGACCTGCGATGCACCGCAATCGGGTGCATCCCAAAAGATCAGGCTGCGGTCCTGAAATTCGGGGCGCATCGACAGATCGGCGTAGTCTTCCTTGGTCGAGCCAAAACCGTGCAGGCACACCAATGGTGGGCGCGTGCCTGCGCGATGCAGATACGCCAAACTGACCGTGCCCTCTGCAAAGGTCAGATCAAGCGTCCCTGAGTCCATTTTCGATCTCCAACAGGTTTTTCGTATCCAAGTGATCTAAATCGTAGACGATTCGATTGCGTAATGATACAATGGCCGCATGATCGACGCAAAAGATAAACAAATACTGTCGCTTCTTCTGGAAGACGCCGCAATTTCCAAGGCAGATATCGCCCGACAGGTGGGTCTGGCGCCCTCGGCCATTTCAGAGCGTGTGCGCAGGCTGGAAGCGGATGGTGTCATTCAGGGCTACGAGGTGCGGTTGAACCCCCATGCGCTCGGCAAACCTCTGTTGGCATTTGTCTTTGTCACCGACGCCAAGCCAAGCCTTGGTTTTGACACCGCCGCAGCCTTATCCGGCGTGACTGGCCTCGAAGAGCTGCACAAGATCGCGGGCGACGATTGCTACCTGCTGAAGATCCGGGCATCGGGTACAGATGAGCTCAACGAAATCATCGAAACCCAGATCAACCCGGTCCAATCGGTTACGCGCGTGCGCACAACCATCGTCCTGAGCGCGGTCACAGAGCGCCCTTGCATGGCGGGTCATTCAATTTGATGACGTGACATCGTCCTCAGGAATGACGGCCCTTAGTCTTGGCAAACCGGACATTCGCGGCACCGCAACAATGATGTAGCTGTGGGCTCTAAGCAGCCATCGCACTCCAACCCGCAGCCCCTTTCCCCTACACCCCGACCTGCCAAGCGGCTGGCCCCTCCCTATCGAGGGGCCGCACCCGATTACAAAATCCCTGGCAAATCCAACCCATGCTCCCGCGCGCCGTCGTTGAGGGTCAGGTGCACAACGCCGTTCGCATCGTGGTCACGCAGAAGGATATCGCCGGAGTACATGGGAGTCATTCTGCCAAAGATCAGAGAATGTTGATTTCAACGCTGTCGGCCAGCGTATTGGCGATGAAGCAGTAGCGATGCGCACGCTCCTGCATCTGGGCCAACTCTGCGTCACTGACCGAAAAGCCCGTATCGAACCGCACAACCGGGTGCAGATCAATTCGCGTGACAGACATCTGCCCGCGCGGATTCTTGCCCAGATGCGCTTCGGCATAGTCATGATAGCTCGCGACCGGCCAACCGGCCTTGGCGCAAAGGGCAAGGAACGTCATCATGTGGCAACTCGACAAGGCCGAGGCCAATGCCTGTTCCGGGTTGGTGTTCGCCGGATCTCCACCCCAATCTGGGGCAGAGTCCACGGTCACATCGTATTGGTTGTTGAACTGAACAAGATGGGCGTTCGAGTAGGCGCCGGTCTGAAAAACCGGGGTCGCCCGATGCCAGTGCAACTGGATCGCGAGGTCGGACATTTCTGGGTGCTCCGCTATGGTCCGGCCGCTCAGGCGGCGGCGATTTGCTTTTTCGGGTCGTAGAACGGGCGCTCAACCACGGTGGCGAGGACCGGTCCAGATCTGGTCACGACTTCAACCTCAGAGCCAAGCATAGCCTGATCGGCTGACACCATGGCCAGGGCGATGTTCTGCTTCAAACGCGGAGAGTAGACCGCCGACGTCACCTTGCCGATGGTTTTGCCGTCCTTGTTTATTTCCCAGAACGTGGTGTTCGGGCCTTGCAGCGGCTCACAATCGATGATCAGGCCAATTTGCTTGCGGGTCGCGCCCTCTTCCTTGATGCGCTTCAGAGCGGCCTTGCCGATGAAATCAGCTTCCATGTCCAGGTTGACCAGCCGGTCGAAGCCAAGCTCGAACGGATTGGTGTGGATGTCGGCATCAGCGTGATAGGACAGCATCCCGCCTTCGATCCGGCGGATTGACGAGGTATGGCCGGGTTTCAGACCGAACTCCATGCCAGCAGCCATGATCCGTTCCCAAAGCGCGTCGCCATAGGTACCGTCGCGCAGGTAAAGCTCATAGCCCAGTTCGCTGGACCAACCGGTGCGCGAAACGATCAGCGGAATACCATCCAGATCCACTTCGCGCAGCCAGTAGTATTTGAGGTCCATGATCTCTTCACCAAAGAGCGCCTGCATGATCAGGCCCGAGTTCGGCCCCTGAAGCTGCAATGGCGACACGTCGGGTTCACCAATCGACACGTCCATGCCGGAATGCACTGCCACGCCCTGAGCCCAAAGCAGAATGTCGCTGTCCGCGAGCGAGATCCAGAAGTGGTTTTCCGCCAGTCGCAGCAGGATCGGATCGTTCAGAATGCCGCCCTCGGCATTGGTGATCAGGATATACTTGCACTGGCCCACAGCCATCTTGGATAGGTCACGCGGGGTCAGCATTTGCACAAAGCGCGCCGCATCTGGCCCGGTGATTTCGACCTGCCGCTCGACCGCCACGTCACACAGGATGGCTTCGTTCACGAGGTTCCAGAAGTTCTGCTCCGGATCACCGAAATCCCGCGGGATATACATGTGGTTATATACCGAAAACCCCTTTGCGCCCCACCGGACGGTTGCATCGAAATAGGGGGATTTGCGGATCTGGGTGCCGAAGCCGAAATCGTCTACCTGGGTCATGTCTGTCGCCTTAGTTGCAAGGGGCTGCTGAAGTCAGCAGGCGTGAGGAACTGGCGAGTGTGTAGTCCAGGACGCGGCACAAATTCGGACTGAAAGTGGCCATTTCAGCAGGCTGATTGGGCTGAAATTTGCTGATCAAAAAGACCATTCAGACGCGCAATGTCAGTTCGCGCCACCGGCAATCAGTTTTGCGACATTGGGCTGAGTCGATTTGATTCTTCGGGTCGTGATATAGGTCATGTACCGCTCAATCCCGAGATCAGCGGAAAGAAGGTCATCCATCAGGGTCTGGAAGGCGGTAAGACTGTGGGTGAAGACCTGCATCACATAATCCATGCCGCCGCCCGTTGCGACGCACATGGTGACCTCATCCAATGCCTGGATCTTTGCCTCGAACCGGTCGAAATCTGTCTTTCGATGATGTGTGAGCGAGACCGTCACAATAACGTGGGAGAAACTCGCGATACGGTCCAGCGCCAAGTCCGCATGATACCCGCGAATGTAACCGGCCGCCTTCAGCCGATCCAGACGAGCCCAACAAGGGGTCGGCGACAGGTTGACCAGCTCTGCCAGTCTCGACTTGCTCAGCTGGCCATGCTGCTGCAAGGCAGCCAATATGCGAATGTCGGCGGCATCCAATCCATTTGATTTCATTCGTCCCCGCCTTCCCCAAGAACCCGTGGCACCAGACGCAGCGCCTGACCATGGCTGTGTCTTTTCCCATATGCGGCAAAGAATGTATCGCCAACAGATATCTTGTTGAAATGAGTTATAGCGGCACCGGTCGGACCTTCACCACTCAGATCGAACCGCCCGTCCCCTCTTGCTGTGCCAAAGCACGCTCCTAGCGCAGACGCTCCAGATAGCTTCGCAATCAGACCCTCAACAATAGGTTCCATATGATCGGTGTGGCGCCCGCTACCCTTATCGAGCTGCCAGAAGTCCCTGTAGGCATTCCGAGCGACCGACACCAATCGTCCAGACAATGGACGCGCTTCCTCGGCTCTGCCGGCTGCAAGCAGATCGAGAACGAGCCCGACCAATCCAATTGGACCATGCAGCGCAGGAATATCTAAGGCGATATAAACCCAGAAATCTCTTGATCTCAGAGTCTGCCCCTGATGGTCACGGATAATGACACCCTTCTGGGCGGCCTCCCAAGCTGCCAAGCGGTCGTCTATGGTCGGCTTTTCTGGGAGAAGATTTCCTTCGATTTCGCTGTCCATTGCGATCTGTCCTTCATCCTGGACTGCACGGCAATCAAACCACATCCACTGCGGGTGGCGAAAACAGAAACGGTGGAGCAACCCTCGAAGGGCGAAGGTTGCTCCCGGTAAACTCAGCGCTGAGAAGCCGTCGCATTCGGATCCACATACTGGCCGCGAATGTAGTTCGCCATGTCATCCGTTGCAGGCTGGATCCACCAACCCTGCCCGTTTTCCTGAATCCAGTCGGCTGTTGCCGGAACAAGTGGCAAGCAGGTCTGCTGGAGATTGGACCAATACATATCCCAACCGCAGTCCTGGGCCATTGCTCCGACAGGTGCTACGGCGGCGAGAGTGGCGATGAAGAAAAGCTTTTTCATTTTATCCGTCCTTAACATAGTGTTATTTTGACACTTAATTAGTTGGCGATGCGAGGCCGGTCAATTATGTTGGTGTAGTTTGCACGGTAAATAAATATTTCAGACTCCTTCACGATGTCATCCTACAGCTCGATCTCCAATATTGAAGTCCAGATAAGACAGGTCGGAAGCGGTGCTGCACCAGTCAGGATCCGGGGACCTCAGTGGGCTGAGAACGGCCATCAGCAGCTGTGCACCGAACAGCAGCTTCGTCCCGCGGAGCAGTCCCAGGTGCCTGATGCAACGAAACTCGGCTCTCCGCCCGTCGCCAAGAACGCAACGCATGAGACCAAGGTCAGAGAAGGGTTCGAAGCGGCCATTGCGCTCCGAACCTTTCGTTCCTCATCCCCACTAAGACATGCTAAGTGGCTGTCGACCGGGTGGAGAGACCGTTTCCGTTCACAAAATACCGGGCAGGTTCAACCCATGCTCCCGCGCGCAATCCTTGGCGATGTCGTAGCCCGCATCGGCATGACGCATCACCCCCGTGGCCGGGTCGTTCCACAACACCCGTTCCAGCCGCCGGTCGGCGTCCTCTGACCCGTCGCAGCAGATGACCATTCCGGAATGCTGGCTGAACCCCATGCCGACACCGCCGCCGTGATGCAGGCTGACCCAGGTGGCCCCAGACGCCGTGTTCAGCAGCGCATTCAGCAGCGGCCAGTCGGACACGGCATCCGAGCCGTCCTTCATCGCCTCTGTTTCCCGGTTGGGCGAGGCGACGGAGCCGCTATCCAGATGGTCCCGACCGATCACGACAGGCGCTTTCAGCTCGCCATTGCGAACCATTTCGTTGAACGCCAGCCCCAGCTTGTGGCGCACGCCGAGGCCAACCCAACAGATCCGCGCGGGCAGGCCCTGGAACGCGATCCGCTCCTTCGCCATGTCGAGCCAGTTGTGCAAGTGCGGGTCGTCGACCAGTTCCTTCACCTTGGCGTCGGTCTTGTAGATATCCTCCGGGTCGCCAGACAGAGCACACCAGCGGAACGGCCCGATGCCCCGGCAAAAGAGCGGCCGGATATAGGCGGGCACGAAGCCGGGGAAGGCGAAGGCGTTTTCAAGCCCCTCCTCCAGCGCGACCTGCCGGATGTTGTTGCCGTAATCCAGCGTCGGCACGCCCGCATTCCAGAAATCGACCATGGCGGCCACATGCACCTTCATGCTGGCCCGCGCCGCGCGTTCCACCGCCTTGGGGTCGCTTTCCTGTTTTTCGCGCCATTCGCCCACGGTCCAGCCCTGCGGCAGGTAGCCGTGGATGGGATCATGCGCGCTGGTCTGGTCGGTCACGATATCGGGATGCACCCCGCGTTTGACCAGTTCGGGGAAGATATCGGAAGCATTGCCGATAAGCCCCACGGATTTCGCTTCGCCCGCCTTGGTCCAGCTCTCGATCATGGCCAAGGCGTCGTCCAGCGAATGGGTGATTTCGTCCACATACCTGGTGCGCTTGCGAAATTCGGCGCGGGTTTCGTCACATTCCACGGCCAAACAGCAGGCCCCAGCCATGACAGCGGCCAGGGGCTGCGCGCCGCCCATGCCGCCAAGTCCGCCGGTCAGGATCCAGCGGCCTTTCAGGTTGCCGCCATAGTGCTGGCGGCCCGCCTCCATGAAGGTCTCATACGTGCCCTGAACGATGCCCTGCGATCCGATATAGATCCACGACCCGGCGGTCATCTGGCCATACATCGCCAGCCCACGCTTATCGAGTTCGTTGAAATGGTCCCATGTCGCCCAATGCGGCACGAGGTTGGAATTGGCGATCAGCACCCGCGGCGCGTCCTTGTGGGTGCGGAAGACGCCGACGGGTTTGCCCGACTGAACCAGCAATGTCTGATCGTCTTCCAATTCCTTCAGGCTGGCGACAATCGTGTCGAAATCATTCCATGTCCGTGCTGCACGACCGATGCCGCCATAAACCACCAACTCATGCGGGTTTTCTGCCACATCGGGGTGCAGATTGTTCATCAGCATCCGCATGGGGGCCTCGGTGAGCCAGCTTTTCGCGGTGATCTCGGTACCCGTAGCGGGGAAGATATCGCGGATGTTGTGACGGGGGTCGGTCATGGATCAGCCCTTCAGCTTGGGGGCCAGGTCGGCCAGGGTTGTGAGGATTTGGCCCAGATGCGGGCGCAGGCGGTTGGCCTTGTCGGGGTCGTAGGCCCAACCGGCAGTTTCATCGACAAGGTGCGTCGACTGTGCCAGTTCCATCTGGATGGCGTGGAAGCCTTCAGCGGGGCGACCGTAATGTCGCGTCGTCCAGCCGCCCTTGAAACGGCCGTTCAGAACGTGGGTGTAGCCCGTTGCCCCGGCACAGATTCCCAGAACTGCGGCCTCGATCTCGGGCGCGCAGGTGGTGCCCATATTTGTGCCGATGTTGAAATCGGGCAGCAGCCCGTCGAAGAGATGCGGGATCACCGACCGGATCGAGTGGCAATCATACAGGATCGCCACGCCATGCCTGGCCCGCACCCGCTCCATCTCCGCCAGCAAAGCCGCGTGATAGGTTGCGTGAAACGCCTCGCGCCGTGCCTCGATCTCTCCCTCGCGCGGCGGATCAGCCCAAATCGCCGTTCCGTCGAAATCAGTCAGCGGCACGAGGCCGGTGGTGTTCTGCCCCGGATAGAGGCTCGCGCCGGAGGGATCGCGATTGGCGTCCACCACGTAGCGATGAAACGTGGCGCGCACCGTAGTGACACCGGGCAAGAGCCCGTCATAGAGCCGTTCCACATGCCAATCCGTATCCGACAGCTCCCGCCCCCGCGCGTTCAACCGGGCATGGATGTCGTCGGGCACGAAGGTGCCGGTATGGGGCAGGCCCAGGATGACGGGGCCTTCGCCCTGTTGAACTTCAACCGGGGTCACGCTGCGCTCTCCAGCTCCGGCAGATTAAGCCCTTCGCATAAAGCGCCCGAGGCGACCAGCTCGCCCGCTGCTTCCAGATCGGGGGCGAGGTAGCGATCCTCGCGGATCGTCGCCACCCGCGCCCGCAAACGGGCCAACACCCCTTGCAGGGCAACACTGGTCATCAGCGGCGCACGGAATTCCACGCCCTGGGCCGCGCACATCGCCTCGACGCCCAGAATGCGCGACAGGTTCGCGTTCATCCGCTGAAGCCGCCGCGCGCCATGGGCGGCCATGCTGACATGATCCTCCTGATTGGCGCTTGTCGGGGTGGAATCCGTCGAACACGGGTTCGCCAGATGCTTGTTCTCGCTCATTAAAGCCGCCGTCGTGACCTCGGCAATCATGAGGCCCGAATTCAGCCCCGGCGCGGGCGTCAGGAAGGGCGGCAAGTCGAAGGACAACGTCGGATCGACCATCAGCGCCACGCGGCGCTGTGCGATCGCCCCGATCTCTGACAGCGCAATCGCGATCATGTCAGCGGCAAAGCCCACGGGTTCCGCATGGAAATTGCCGCCCGAGACGATCCGCCCCTCGCCAAGCAGCACCAGCGGGTTGTCGGTCACCGCATTGGCCTCGATCCGCAGCGTTCCTGCGGCCATGCGCAGCATATCGAGAGCCGCCCCCGTCACCTGCGGCTGACAGCGAATGCAATAGGGATCCTGCACGCGGGTATCGCCCTCGCGGTGGCTCTCGCGGATCTCGGAGCCTTCCATCAGCGCCCGCATCGCAGCGGCCACCTCGATCTGGCCGGGCTGGCCGCGCAAGTCGTGGATCTCGGCCAAAAGGGGCGCGGTCGATCCCATGATCGCATCAGTGGACAGGGCCGACAGGGTGATCGCCGCCCGCAGGTTGGCCCAGGCGGTGAAGAGCCCGACCAACGCGCAGGCGGTAGAAAACTGGGTGCCGTTGATCAGCGCAAGCCCTTCCTTTGGGCCGAATGTCACCGGCTCCAGCCCCGCACGGGCCAAGGCCTCGCCCCCCGGCAGGGTCTGGCCGTCGAACATGGCCTCGCCCTCGCCCATCATCGCCAGCGCCATATGGGCCAGCGGCGCAAGGTCGCCAGACGCCCCAACCGACCCCTGTTCGGGGATCACCGGCGTCACGCCCTTGGCGAGCATCCCTTCGATGAGCCGCACGGTGGCCGGCGCGACACCAGACGCGCCACGCCCCAAAGACAGCAGCTTCAGCGCCATCATCAGCCGCGCGGTGTTATCCTCGAGCGGCTTGCCGACACCACAGGCGTGGCTGCGGATGAGGTTCCGTTGCAGAGCCGCCGTGTCCTTGGCCGCGATCTTCATCGAGGCAAGTTTTCCGAACCCGGTGTTGATCCCGTAAACAGGATCTTCTCCGGCGGCAGCCTTCTGCACCTCGGCATGGGCGGCCTCGATGCCCGGAAAGGCGGCAGGATCCAACGCCGGGGTTGCCCCGCGCCACACCGCCTCCAACTGCCTTAGCGTCGCCGCGCCCGGGGTCAGGATCATGCTGCGACCTCCCCGCCGATCCAGCGTTCCGCCAGCGGGTTGAAGCCGAAGCGATAGGCCAGTTCCGCCGGTTGCTTAACGTCCCAGACCGCCATATCTGCCCGTTGGCCCGCCGCGATCTGCCCTTGGTCGGATAGCCCAAGGGCCTTGGCCGCGTTCACAGTCACGCCCCGCAGCGCCTCTTCCGGCGTCAGGCGGAACAGGGTGCAGCCCATATTGACAGCCAGAAGCAGCGAGAACATCGGCGACGATCCGGGGTTCGCATCGGTCGCCAGTGCCATCGGCACGCCATGGGCGCGGAAGGCATCGACCGGGGGCATCTGGGTTTCGTGCAGCGTATAGAAAGCGCCCGGCAGCAGGACGGCGACGGTGCCAACGGCGGCCATCGCCTGTGCATCGGCCTCGGTCGCGTATTCCACGTGATCGGAGGACAGCCCGCCATAGCGTGTCACCAGTTCCGTTCCACCCAGATGCGAGAGCTGCTCGGCATGAAGCTTCACCGGCAGGCTGAGCGCCTTGGCCACCTCGAATACCCGCTCGATTTGTGCAGGCGTGAAGGCGATCCCTTCGCAGAACCCGTCCACTGCGTCGACCAGCCCTTCCGCATGGGCTTGATGCAGGGCGGGAATGCAGATTTCGTCGATATAGGCGTCGGCATCCGCCCCCGGTGGCACCGCGTGGGCGGCAAGGAAGCTGGTCACGATCTTCACCGGTCGATGCTGTTCCAGGGCCCGCGCCGCGCGCAGCATGTTGAGTTCGGCCTCGATGGTCAGGCCGTAGCCGGATTTCACTTCTACGGTGCTCACCCCCTCGGCCAGCAGCGAATCCAGTCGCGGCAAGGCCAAAGCCACCAGATCCGCGACGCTCGCCGCGCGGGTGGCCGTAACCGTGGACAGGATACCACCGCCCTCGCGCGCGATCTGTTCATAGCTCGCGCCCTGTAGGCGCAGTTCGAACTCCCGCGCGCGGTCGCCTGCGTGGATCAGGTGGGTATGGCAGTCGATCAGCGCCGGTGTGATCAGCCGCCCGCCCATGTCGCGCGTCTCAGCCTCGGGCGCTTCGGCGCGCGGCCCGACCCAAGTCACCCGGTCGCCGTCCAGCAACACTGCTCCGTCGGGGATCAGCCCATAGGGCGCACCCTCTGCCATCGTGGCCACCGTCGCGTTCACCAGAAGCATGATCGACTCATTTCGCTTGATTAATCCCTGCGAGATAGCATTATGTATGCACATAATCGAGTCAAGCAGGGATTTGACCATGGAACATGTCTGGGCAAGGACCGCATTGACCCCTGCGGGCTGGCAAGATGATGTGCTAATCACGCTGGACGCCGGGCGCATCGCAAGCGTCACGCCGGGGTCCGCACCGCAGGGCACGCGCACCGGCTGCCTGCTGCCCGCGCCGGCAAACGCCCATTCGCACGCCTTCCAGCGCGCCATGGCGGGGCTGACGGAACGCCGTGGCCCCAACCCAAGCGACAGTTTCTGGACCTGGCGACAGCTTATGTTCCGCTTTCTGGACCGGATCACGCCGGAACAGGTCGAGGCGATCGCCGCCTTCGTGCAGATGGAGATGCTGGAGGCGGGTTATGCCACTAATGTCGAGTTTCACTACCTGCATCACCAGCCCGGTGGCACACCATACGGGCGCCTATCCGAATTGTCACAACGCATCGCAGAGGCCGCCGACCAGTCCGGGATCGGCCTGACATTGTTGCCGGTCTTCTACCAGACGGGCGGGCTTGACGGTCGGGGGCTGGCCCCGGGCCAGCAACGCTTTGGCAATGACGTGGCCCGTTTTTCAGTATTGGTTGAGGAGGCCCGCGCGCGGATTGCGGCTGGCCCCAAGGACTGGGGCTTTGGAATCGCGCCCCATTCGCTGCGCGCCGCCCCGGCTAGCGCCCTGCACGACGTCACAACCCTTGCCCCTGACGGGCCGATCCACATGCACCTGGCCGAGCAAAAGGCAGAGGTTGAAGAGGTCTTGGCCGCCTATGGCAAACGTCCCGTGGAATGGGTGCTGGATACCCTGTCCCCCGACCATCGCTGGCATTTCATCCACTGCACCCAGATGGAGCCGCATGAAACAGAGGGGCTCGCCCGGTCCGGCGCGACCGCCGTCCTTTGCCCGTTAACCGAGGCCAGCCTTGGCGACGGTATCTTCGACGGGGTTCGCTGGATGAACGCAAATGGGCGCATTGCCATCGGCTCTGACAGTAACATCCGCATTGCCCTGGCCGAGGAACTGCGCCAGCTCGATACCAGCCAGCGTCTGCGCGATCATTCGCGCGCGGCTTTGGCAACGCCGGAGCGCTCGACCGGGCGGCGCCTGTTCGAGGCGGCCATCCAAGGCGGAGCAGGCGCGGCAGGCCGTCAGACCGGCGCCCTTGCCGTGGGCAACTGGGCCGATATGCTGGCGCTCGACGCAAACCACCCGGACCTTGACGGCATGAATGGCGACCTGATCCTCGACAGCTATATCTTTGCAGGGGACGACCGCATGGTACACGACGTCTGGTCGGCAGGGCGCCACATGGTCACGCAAGGCCGCCACATCCACCGCGACGGCATCGAAGCCGCCTATCGGGCCGCTGTGCGCGAGCTTCGGGCAACCGCATGAACGACACCAACACCTGGCAAGGCGTCCAAGACGAGGTGCGTCGCCGCATCCGGTCGCGGCAATGGAAACCGGGCGACCTGATCCCCAACGAAGCCGATCTGGCTGCTGAATTCGGATGTGCCCGCACGACCGTGAACCGGGCGTTGCGCGAACTGGCCGGGGCGGGCCTCGTGGAACGCCGCCGCAAATCCGGGACCCGCGTGGCGCTGCATCCTGTCGGCAAGGCGGTGATAGAAATTCCCATCATCCGGCAAGAGATCGAAGGCAACAGCCAGCGCTATGGCTATGCCCTGTTATCCCACGCCACCACCCGACCGCCTGCACGTGTGGCCTATGCGCTCGGGCTGAGTGAAGCAGCGCGCTGCCTGCATCTGACCGCGATCCATCTGGCAGACGGCGCGCCCTACGTGCTGGAAGATCGCTGGATCAACCTGTCTGCTGTACCGCAAGCGGAACACCACGATTTCACCCGCAAAAGCGCCAATGAATGGTTGCTTGAAACCGTACCGGTGGCGCGCGGGGAACTGGCGATTTCGGCCCAACCCTGCGGGGTGGATGAGGCCCGCGCGCTGGACATGGCCGAAGGAACACCTCTGTTGACCTTGGAACGCAGCACCTGGGGCCCTGACGCGCCCGTCACCTTCGTGAGACTCTGGCACATGCCCGGACACCGGATCGTGTCGCCTATCGCGGGGTAATATGTCGGATGCGCGTTTGACCTGTCGCCCGGTGCCCTACATGCTGCGCAAGGGTTGGAGGACAGCGCGATGACAGATCACGCAAAACAAGAGACCACGGACACACTGCCATTGCGCCCGCCATCGCAGGTCATGCGGCTGGCGCGGCTTGGCTCATTCCATCAGTGCCGTCTGAGCTTCATGCGCCAGTTGACCCGCCGCATGGCACGAGAAGGCTGGCGCTTTGCCCGATCCACGTTCGAGGTGAATGCCCAAGGCGTCGGCCATGCCGTCTATACAGCCGCCGGACCCGACCGCAGCTACTCGCTGGTGGCCTTCGCCCATGACCTGCCGGACGAACTGCGCTCTGACCGGGTGATCGCCGAGGCCTGGGACGCGACCTTTACCCTGTTTGACGGGGTGCCGACACAGGCCGATATCGACCGGCTGGCGCAGAATGTTCCGGTTCAGGAAGCAGGTCGCATAAGTGAAAGTGAGCTGTCCCTTTCCCGCGCAAATCGGTCCGTCCGCCTGTGGACACATGTGGTGGATCGGCTCTCTCAGGGCCTGCAACCCGACCCGCAGATGATCGCGGAAGTGGGGTATCTGATGCGCACGACGGCCGTCTACGGCTCCGGCAAGTTCGGGGCGGCGGACCGCGAGGTGATCGCCGACCGCCCCGAGATGGCCACCCCCTTTCAGGCGGAAATGCTGTCGGTCTACCTCACCCGCTGGTTCGTGCGGGATATTGTCGAGCACATGGCGAAAGCGAAAGGCGGCGACCGCGCAACGACGCTGGACCCTGCGCTGGCCAGCCGCCTTGGCATCGGCAATTCCACGGGGCTCGGCATGGCCCCGTTTCTGGTGAACCACCCGATGCTGTTGAACAATTGGATCCTGGTGCGGGAAACGGCACTGGCGCGGGTCCGCGCCCTGCCATCAGCCACACCAGAGGAGATTGCACTTTTCAGCGACCTTCTGGCCTCCAGCGCCGAGGCCGTGGCGCATTGGCGGACGGAACACCCGATTCAATTGGCAAAACTTGCAGACCTGCGGTCCGATCTTGCGCAGCTTTTACCACGCGTCGCGGAAGGTCTTGACGCCGATCACCCCTGGGATGGGCTTTGCAGATGGTCTGAAAACGCCCTCAGCCTTGAGGGTCAGGAACTCCTTGTTTCGCTAATGCTGGAACCATATGGCGCCCTTGTCGACGGGCTTGGCCCGTGTATGGCCGCCGTGGAAGAGGCCGGATTTCGCATCGACGGATCCATGACCCTGACCGCGCTAGGGGCCCTGATCGAGGATCAGTTCCCATGGGCACTTGGCACCGACTGGACCAGTCGCGCGGCGACGGCACGGGCTTGGTATGTTTCGGAAGAAAAGCTGGAACCACGCTTGGGTGAACGCCACGACGAAGACATCGCCCCCTATGAACAACCCCTGGCCCCCGGGCGCGATGCCGCCGTGCTTTATTCTACGCTTGCTGAATGGCCCGGAGAAACGCCGCTTGCGGTATTCCTGCTGAAGCATCCCGAACATCGCCATACCGCCCGGCGCCTGCAAATCGGCGCAAAAGCGCCCTACGGCGAGATTCGCGACAACACGATCGGGGCAGACATGCTGCCAATCGACATGCTGCGTGCCAAGCTGTCCTTTTTCGGGGCCAACTGTTTCGATCCCCGCTCTGATCGCTGGATCCGCATCACCATGTTTGCAGGTGCCCCTTACCCGCCTGACCTGACCGAGGAAAACGCCGATTTCTGGGTTTATCAGAAGGTGACTGCATGAGCCTTTCCCTTGGTGAAACCGAAAGCCTCGCCAAGACGGCGGCGCGCGGCGCTGGCCTTAGCTGGGGCATGTCCGAGGAGGCCGCCAAAGCGACCCGATGGCTTTGTGCCCGTGGCGTAGATGCCTGCGATCCGCTGGTCGCTTTGCTGTTTCGCCATGACGAGAACGGCCATGCCCAGACCGGCCCAATGGAGTTTGACGGACCCTGGCAAGGGGCGGAAGGCTGGCTTTGCCCGGTTGCCGCCGGCACGGCCCTGTCCGATCTGGGGGCGGGCGCACGCTTGCCGCTAAAGCTCATTCGCGTCGCCCTTCCCGTCTTCCTGCTGCCGTTTGCGGCCACGCTTGCCACAGACAGGGGCCAGCCGATGACCCTGACATGGACAGGTGGACGGGCGATCACCGATGGCAATTCCATTGTAATGGACAGCCCGCCGCCAATGTCTGACGTGACCCTGACAGACGGTGGAACGCTGACCGCACAGCCAGCCCGCGACAGCCGCACCGAGACGGATCCGATGATCCTTGTCTCGCTCGGCATCTATGCCGGCCGCACCCGCGCCCCCGCGACCGAGGCGTCGCGCCTTGCCGGGGCCGGGGCCGGCCTGACAGACAATGATTGAGGAGAGAGAGATATGTCTGAGACCCGCACCATGACACTGGCCGAGATCGAAGATCTCTCATTCCGCGCGCTTGTGGCCGCCGGCACCAGCCCGGAGAATGCACGCCCCCTCGCCATCGCCACCGCCGCAACCGAGGCCGACGGGGTGGCAAGCCATGGCCTTGCCTATATCCCGATCTATGCGGAACACGTGCAATGCGGCAAGGTTGACGGCAACGCCAAGCCGGTGATGGACATTCCGCGACCCGGCGTGATTACCGTCGACGCCGCCACCGGCTTCGCCCATCCCGCCATCGACATAGGCTTTAACGAGCTCGTCCCACTTGCGCGGGAACAGGGCATCGCTGCGCTGGCCATTCGCAACAGCTACAATTGCGGCGTTCTCGGGTATCACACGACCCGGTTGGCAGAGGCAGGACTGGTTGGATTGGGCTTCACCAACGCGCCCGCCTCTATCGCGCCGTCAGGCGGGTCAAAGCCGGTTGTAGGGACCAACCCGTTTTCTCTGGCCGTGCCGGGGACGGATGGACAACCGGCATTCATGATCGACCAAAGCGCCAGCACAATCGCCAAAAGCGAGGTGATGAAACATGCACGCGAAGGCAGGCCGATCCCGGTCGGGTGGGCGCTTGACGCAGACGGCAATCCGACAACGGATCCCGAGGTCGGGCTGAAAGGATCGATGGCGCCATCTGGCGGCTACAAAGGGGTGGGTGTAGCGCTGCTGGTGGAAACCATGGCAGCGGCCCTCGCGGGCGCGACGCTTGGCAAGGACGCTTCGCCGTTTTCGGGAACCGCAGGGGGGCCGCCCAAGACCGGACAGTTCTTCATTGCCATCGACCCGGGCGCAACATCCGGCGGCGGATTTGCGGACCGCATCTCTGCCCTGACCGACGCAATCCACGCGCAGGAAGGCGCGCGACTTCCCGGTGATGGGCGCAAATCCAAACGGATCAAAGCGGCGACAGACGGCGTTGCGGTCAGCACGGCGACCCTCGCGCGGATCGAGGCGTTACTGGGCTGACATCAAAGAGACGCCGGAAAACTCTTCTGGAAGAGTTTTCTGGCATCTCAACCCACAGAATTTTCAAGAAAATTCTGCTCTTTGCCCGGAAGGATTTTCCCGAAAATCCTTCCGGCTGCTCATGGAACGGGGAAGATCACATTGGTCTGGCCGGTTCCCGAGCTTGGGAAATACTCTGTCAACACTTCGCACGGCTTGTCATAGCTGTCCCAGCCAAGCGCCCCGTACAGCATCGCGGTGTCATGCATGGACCCTTCCCCGCAGCAGAACTGAGCGTATTCTGGCAGCATCTTAAGAAACGTCGCGTGGTCACCTCTCTGCCACATGTCCAGCACATGCAGATCCATCTGCCGATTGAACTCGGAACTGATGGTGAAGGTTCCGTTATTCGCGGCATAGTCCTTGTTGGCCCAGATCTTGTGGCTGAGCGACCCTGAGGCGACCAGCAACACCTTGCTGTCCGAGGCGTCAACCGCCGCCCGTATCGCTTCGCCCACCACGCGGCTTTCCTGATGGTCATGGACAGTGCACCATGCTGCCACTGACACCACTTTCATCTCGTGTTCCCGGCTCATGAACCGCATTGGAACCAAGGTTCCATATTCCAGCTCAAGGCTGTCGAGGTGATGGGACAGCGTATGCGCGCCGCGTGCAGACGCCTCGGCCGCAATAGCATCCCCAAGCGCGGGATTGCCGTCGTAGCCATAGGGCAGGTTCTGGATGAATTGCGGGAACTCGTTCGAGGTGAAAAGTCCCTCGAACCGCGAATTCGCATTGATGTGGAAGCCCGCATTGATCACCCAATGGGTGTCACAAATCACCACCGTATCCGCACCTAGCGCCTTCGCGCGGCGGGCGATTTCGCGATGGCCATCAATGGCGGCCTGCCGCTTGCCTTTCACCGGCCCTTCCTGCTCGGACATGAGCATCGTGGGCACATGGGTCATTTTCGCTGCAAGAACGATCTCTCCCATTGTCTCCTCCTCTTTGGCTTGGGCGCGCTTCCTGATGATACTTACGCGCCAAGGCGCGGAATGTGATGCTGACCAGTGGCCAGGCCGATATGCTTCTGCTCCATGTAAAACTCGAAGCTCCAGTCGCCGCCATCCCGACCAATGCCGCTGGCCTTGACGCCGCCGAAGGGTGTCGGCAGGTGACGGACGTTTTCCGAGTTTACCCAGATCATCCCGGCCTCAAGCTTTTCAGTAAAGCGCAGCGCACGGGTCAGATCGTTGGTCCAGACATAGCCGGTCAGGCCGTAGGGGATGTCATTGGCGATGTTCAGCGCCTCGTCCTCATCCGCGAACCGGATGGCCGTCAGCACCGGGCCAAAGATCTCCTCTTGCGCGATGGCCATATCGTTTGTGGCCCCCGTAAACAGCGTGGGCTTCACGAACCAGCCCTTGTCGCCGTCCCGTGCGCCGCCCGCCGCAACGGTGGCCCCGCCCTCAACGGCCTTGCCGAAGTAGGAGCAGACCTTGTCGAAATGGGTCTTGTGAATAAGTGGCCCGATTTCGGTCGCGGGGTCGAGCGGATTGCCGACCTTGAGGTTTTTCACCCGCGCGGTCAGTTTTTCAAGGAAGTCATCGGCCACGCTGTCCTGGATCAGCAGCCGCGAGGACGAGGTGCAGCGCTCACCATTCAGCGAATAGATCATGAAGATCGCCGCATCGAGTGCGCGGTCCAGATCGGCATCCTCGAACACCACCACCGGGTTCTTGCCACCAAGCTCGAAATGCACCCGCTTCAGCGTGTCAGCGCCCTGTTTCATGATCATGGAACCGGTTTTCGACTCGCCTACGAAGGCGATGGCCTTGATGTCTGGATGCTCGGTCAGCGCCTTTCCGGCATCTTCGCCAAACCCGTTCACGAGGTTCCAGACACCGGGCGGTAACCCGGCCTCTTCTGCGATTTCCATGAGGATACGGGCCGTGATCGGGCTGAATTCGGCGGGCTTGTGAACCACGGTGCAGCCGGCGGCCAGGGCCGGGGCTATCTTCCAGGTGGACAGCATGAAGGGCGTGTTCCAAGGGGTAATGACCCCAACCGGGCCAATGGGCACACGGGTAGTGATATTGATCAGGGTGGAGGAGGGCAGCGCCTGTCCGTCGCGGGCGCTGAGCGCGCGGTCGGCGAAGAAGCGGAAGTTCTCGGCGCCGCGCAGTGCCGCCTTGGACATGAACCGATACGCCTGCCCGGTGTCCCAGCATTCGCACAGCGCGATCTCCTCGGCGCGCGCGACGATCCCGTCAGCGATCCGGTGCAGGATGGCCTTGCGATCCGTCGCTTGCATGTCGCGCCAGGCAGGAAATGCGGCCCTGGCGGCCTTGGCGGCGTCATCTACGTCCTTGGCGCCGGACCGGGCGACACGGCAGATAAAGCCCTCATCGACGGGAGAGTGATTGTCGAAACTCTCCCCTGAAATGGCGGCACGGGCTTCGCCGCCGATTTGATTCAGAACGCCTGTGTCGCGGAAACGGGCAAGGTAGCCCTCCAGCTTGGCCTGATGGGTGGCGAGATCGGTCATGGACGCTCCTTCGGAAGATGGTCGCGGATCGTGCCCGTTTTGGGGCTGAGATCGGGGTCGATATCGCGCATCTCGAAAGACAGCGCGACGGAATGAGTTGTCATTGCGGGGGCGAGGAAATCCTTGGCGGCGGCAAAGATATGTGCGGTTGCGGCGCGTTTGGCGTCGTCGGGGCGACCACCGCGCAGGCGCAGACTGATATCTATGAACCCGTGTTTCGGGTCGCCATCGGCAATGCTGACATGGGTAGCGCAGTAGGCCCGCACACGGATGCCGGGCATGGGCAGGATACCGGTTTCAATCGCCGCCAGCCGCAAAACATCGCAAAGCGCTGCAATATTCACGCGCTCTTCCATGTTGGGCGAATAGTCGACGGTGATGTGGGGCATCTCGGCATCTCCTCAATTACTTGCTTTGTTAAGCATATTGAGGCAGCGAGTCAACCTGAATTTGAAGTGACCGGGTGTGGTGCGGGCGGAAAGCGGTTTCGAAACCGCTTTTGAAAGGGCCTTTCAAGGCCCTTCCCGCCCGACATCCAGCGTTACACGAGACCTCTGGCGCACCAATCGTCAAAGATCTCCAGCGCCCGCTGTGCAAATTCCTCGTCGTTGATATGCGCTGGAACTTCCTCCAACCGCACATTGTCGGGGCAGCACACCCGCATCTCGTCGAAGAACGCGTCCAAACCCTTGGGGTTATGTAGATCCGCCCCCGGACGGTCCCATTCCCCGCAGCCGCCAAGCGGCAACAAAAGCGCCGTTTCGCCTTTCGCCTCTGCCAAGGCCCAACAATGGGCCCGAGCCACCACGCGCACACCTTCGGCATCCAGCACCACCGAGGTAATCAGCCGGTTATGTGCATGGCTCGGCAGATCAGCCCATTTCCCGGGAATGCCCCGCCACCCCGCGAGGTCCACCAGATCATAGCACCCCGTCGACACAAGCTGCGGCGTCCCCGCGCGCCCTGCATTGGTCAGTCGGTCAGCCCCTGCCGTCACGTCGGACCCGTGGGTATGATTGCCAAGCTCCTGCGTGCAAAAGTCGAAAACAGCGGCGAAAGCGCCCTGCCCGGCCAGCGACTCAAAGGCCCGCCCGCCCATGCCGGTGGCGTGAAACACCGCCACTTCAAACCCGCGCGCCTCCAGTTCCGGCTTCAGGTAGACCATGTATTTCAGCGCCGACTTGCCAAGGCTGGTCATGCCAATGAGGGGTTTGGACCGGTCCGGGGCCTCTACCGCGCGGGCAGCGCCCAGAACCGCGCCTGCTGCCTGGCTGAGCGAGGATTTGCAGACCGAGTTCAGCCCGTATAGCCCCCCGGCCCACAGAATCATCTGGATATCGGCGGGCAGGCGCTCGGCCGGGATTAGGGTGGAGAAAGCCACCGTCGAGACGATGTATTTCGGCACGCCAAGGGGCAACGCGCTACACAAGTCGAGCGCCAGATCTGTCCCCATGGACCCGCCAAGAACCACCACCCCGTCGAACCGCCCCTCGGCCCAGGCCCGCGCCGCCAGTGCCGCTGACCCGCGCGCCATAATCTGCATGGCGGTGTTTTCATCGCCCGAGGCTATCGCCGCTTCAATCGATGATCCGCCCGCCTCTGCCACGTCATGCTTGGAATAGTCCGTGGGCTTCGACGGGTCGCCCAGAACCGACACATCCATGGTCAGAACACCGCCGCCCTGCGCGCGGATCCGGCCCGCCATATAAAGCAACTCGTCGTCCTTGGTGTCGTAGGTGCCGACCACCAAGATGGTTTTGTCTGCCATCTTCGCCTCGCTCAAAGCTGAATCCACGCGGTTTTCAGGTTCTCGTATTTCGCCAGCGCGTGAAGCGACTTGTCGCTGCCATTGCCAGATTGCCCCACACCGCCCAAAGGTACGGTCAGGTCCGACCCGCCATAGGTGTTCACATGCACCACGCCCGCGCGAATGGCCCGGATCATTCGATGCGCGCGGGACAGGTCGCGCGTCCAGACGCCCGAGGACAGGCCATAGTCGGTGCCATTGGCAAGGAGCACGGCCTCTACCTCGTCCTTGAACGGCGTGACCGCCAGAACCGGGCCGAAAACCTCGTTCTGGGCCAACCGAGTGCTCGGCGCGACTCCGGCCATCACCGTGGGGGCCATATAGGTGCCACCGGTTTCTGTCAGGATACGCCCCCCACCGGTCAGCCTTTGCGCGCCTTCCTCTTCCGCCTGATCCACGAATCGAAGGTTCTGTGCCAACTGCCGTTCGGAATGCACCGCGCCGATCTGGGTGTCCTGCAAAAGGGGATCACCGACGCGGAAGCCTTCTGCCGCTTCAACCAGCGCGGCGACGAATTCATCGTGGATGCTCTCCTCCACCAAAAGCCGAGAGGCAGCGACGCAAACCTGACCAGAATTGCGGAAGATCCCCGCCGCCGAGACCTTGGCCGCCGTGGCGAGATCCGGCGCGTCGGCAAAAACCACGTTGGGGGATTTGCCGCCAAGCTCCAGGTAGCAGCGCTTCAGGTTCGACCGCGCCGCGTAGTCCAGCAAGCGTCTCCCTGTCGCGCCGGAACCGGTGAAGGCCAGAACATCAACGCCCATGGACAGGCCAAGCGCCTCACCCACAACCGGGCCTTCGCCCGTAACCACGTTCAACACACCCGCGGGCAGCCCTGCCTCCAGCGCCAGCGCCGCGATGCGCAGCAAGGTCAGCGAGGCGGTTTCCGCAGGTTTCAGCACCACGCAATTGCCCGCCGCCAGGGCAGGCGCCAATTTCCAGGCCCCGATCATCAGCGGGAAGTTCCATGGCACGATGGCCCCCACCACGCCCACGGGCTCACGATGCACCAGCCCCAGCACATTCTCAGCCGTCGGCGCGATCTCTCCATATTGCTTGTCGATGGCCTCGGCGTAATAGCGGATCGTGGCGGCGGCTGATCCGGCCTCGGCCTTGAAGGCCATATTGATCTCGGTCCCGTTTTCGCGCACGCCCATGACGGCCAGCGCCAGCGTCTCAGCTTCGATCAGCTCTGCCCATTTCAGCATGACTTTCTTGCGCGCGGCAGGGGGCTGGCGGGACCAGCGCCCGTCTTCGAACGCCTCACGCGCCACGCTCACCGCGCGGGTCACATCCTGCGCCGTTCCGCGCGCCAGTGTGGTCAGCACCGCGCCATCAATGGGGGATGTCGTGTCCATTACGCCCCCATCCGAGGCGGTTACAACCTGCCCGCCGATCAGATGCCCCTGCGCCGCCACCGGTTCCGCCCGAAGCGCGTCAATTCTGCCTTGATCCAGCATGTACCCCTACCGTGTTTGAGAATCGTGAATGTCGTGATCGGGTTCCTCGACCCGCGCCCGGTGTTCCTTGATCAACGTCCGGATATGCAACCCAATCACCAAAAGGATTGCGCAGAACAGGATGAAGGCGATCGGCCTGTC
Organism: Nioella aestuarii; assembly: GCF_050896395.1. NCBI lineage: Bacteria > Pseudomonadati > Pseudomonadota > Alphaproteobacteria > Rhodobacterales > Paracoccaceae > Nioella > Nioella aestuarii. The sequence goes on from NZ_JBPBBA010000014.1 coordinate 69,784, forward strand.
GATCATGTCCCAAGGCGTGCGCACCCGCGCCATGGCGCTGCGCAGCTTGACCTCCATGATGCCGCCCAGAACCATACCAAGGATGATCGGCACCACCGGCAGATTAAGCCGCTTCAGGATAAGCCCCAGCACCCCGAAGGCGCTGGCAATGGCGCAATCGGTGAAGGAGTTGCGCAAGCTGTAGACCCCCACGAAACTGAGCGTCAGGATCACCACGCCAAGGAACCGCGTCGGCACCTGGATGATCTTGGTCAGCAGGTTGGTGGAAAACATCAGAAAGATCAGGACGATCACATTCAGCAGCAGCATCACCATGTAGAGCGCCACGACGAAATCCATGTCGTTCTGGAAGAGCTGCGGCCCCGGCACCACATTGTGCACGTAGAAGACCGAGAGCATCATGGCGGTCAGCGCCTCGCCCGGAATGCCAAGCGCCAGAAGCGGGATCATCGCGGCGCCAGGAACCGCGTTGTTGGACGCCTCGGACGCGATCAGCCCCTCGGGGCTACCCTTTCCGAACTCGTCAGGCGTCTTCGATGTGCGCCGCGCGTAGGTGTAGCTCAGGAACTGCGCAGTGAACTCGCCCACGCCGGGGATCATCCCCATCAGCACGCCGAAACCGGACGAGACCGTCGCCACCCGCTTGAAGCGGAAAAGCTCTTTCAGGCCGGAAAACAGGCTCCCCTCCACTCGTTGCGCTTTCGGCGCATCGTCCTTGTCGACCAGCAGCATGAAGGCCTGCGAAATGGCGAAAAGGCCAAGCACCACCACGATCAGATCAAAGCCCGACGCAAGCCAGCTTTGATCGAACGCGTAGCGGCGGGAATAGCGCACCGGCTCCAGCCCCACGGAATTGAGGAAGATGCCGAAACTTGCCAGCATACCCGCGGCAAAGACCTGCCCGCGATGCGCCAGCACGACAAGGATGATGCCCAGAAGCGCGGCCAGGAAGATCTCTCGGCTGCCGAACATGGGCGCGATCCAGGCCAGGACCGGCGACAGCAGGATCAGGCAGATAATCGACAGCACCCCCCCGAAGAAGGAGGCGGAATAGGCCAGCGACAGCGCCCGCCGCGCCTGCCCCTTCTGCGTCATCGGATATCCATCATAGGTGGTCAGCGCGTTGACCGCCGTGCCGGGCGTGTTGATTAGAATGGCCGGGATCGCCCCGCCATACATGGACGAGCCGTAGATGCCCAAAAGCACCGTCAGCCCGACGATCGGGTCGAAGCTGAAGGTCGCAGGCAAAAGGATGGCAATCGCCACCGCCGCCCCCACGCCAGGGATCGCACCGATGATGACACCCCCGATGGACCCCACCATGAGGGCCAGAAGCACATCGAGTCGGGCGAGCGTGTCGAGACTGGAAAGGAAAAGGTCCATGGCCGGGCGCCTCAGAAATAGGTCAGCATGAAGGTGGACAGGCCGTCAGGAAGGTGGTGGTAGAGCTGCCCGCCCGGCAACCGCACCTGCAGGAAGGTCTTGAACAACAGCACGATCCCCAGCCCGGTTGCCGCCGCCGCCCCGATCATGCGCCCGTCGCGATAGCCCATGCGGAGCGTCAGCGCGCTCATGAACAGAAGCGTCGCCAGCAGGTATCCCGCCAGCGGCACCAGCCAGACATAGGCCAGGAACCACCCCACAAATTCCAGCGCGCGCACCCAGCTCAGCACCTCGGGCCAGCGTCCGGGAATACGGTCAGAGGCAACTGAACTGAGGAAATGCAGCGCTCCGAACCCGGCCATTCCGAACACGCCCACGGCAGGCCAGAACCTTGGCTGCGCAAACAACTGCTGGCCATTGGCCCAGATGGTCTGGGACTGCAACTGGCTGGCCAGCCAGAGAGACAAAAGAAGAAAGACCGTGGCGAAGACAAGATCGCCTGGCCTCCGGTAGCGCTTGAACATCTGTTGAAGAGTTTCGAACCGCCCCATCCGATTGCCCCAATTTTGTTGCAACAAAATTGCAGATCGGCCCGTCAGGGCCGACCCGTCATTCGTGTCAGTCGAGCATGCCAGAGATTGTGCCGAGTGTCTCGATATCGGCCTGGATCTGCGCCGTGGCTTCTGCGGCGTCCTGCCAATAGACGAGTGCGCCGGTTTCGGCCGCCAGGGTTTGCGCCCGCTCGCTCATCACCGTGGCCTGCGCCACTTCCGCGATCCGGTCACGCACCTCTTGCGGGGTGTCACGATGCACGAATAGCCCGTTCCACAGTGCCACGTTCAGCGACGGGTCAAGCTCTGCCACCGTGGGCGCATCAGGCGTCAGGCTGATCCGCTCCGCCCCGATAGAGGCCAGCACATTGACGCTGTCGAGGCAGGGCAGGATCAGTTGCAGCGTGGTGTTGATCACATCCGCATCGCCCGAGGCCAGCGTGTTGCAATCGAGCGCATCAAACGCCGCGTCAGAGGCGAAGCTGAACCCCTGGCTTTCCGCCAGCGCCATCGTCACCCGCGTCGGCACCAGCGGCGCCCCGAAATGGCCAAGCGTCACGTCATTGTCCTGCGCATGAGCCGCCAGTTCTTCCATGCTGGAATAGGGCGCATCGGCGCTTGCGGCGATGACGAAGGGATAGGTCAGGAAGATGCCAATGGGCTCGAACGGGTCGGGGCTAAGCTCGGGGATGCCGAGGTTCGGACCCACGGTCGGGATCGCGATGATGAATGACCCGATGGTGTAGCCATCCGCCGGCGCCGTCGCCACCGAGATCGCACCAGGGAACGGGCCACCGCCACCGCCCGGCCGGTTCACAACCGCCGCCGGCACGTCATAGGCCGCCTGGAAATCCTCAGCGATCATGCGCGTCAGCACATCCTCCAGATCGCCCGGCGGCCACGGCACAACAAATTCCACTGGGCGTTCCGGGTAATCGGCAGCGGCCAGCCCGCCAAGGGCCACCGTTGCCAGCGCCGCCGCACAGACGGTTTTCAGCATTTTGGTCATGTCGCACTCCCTGCGTTGGTTCGTTATTCAAACCGATGGTTCAAAAACAGCTTGCATTGTGAACCATTCCTCGTCAATCTTTTTCGCAAGGTGACATTGCTCACCCAAGCAGGAGGCCCCATGTCCACGATCGCAAAAGCGATGAAATTGCTGGATTTTTTCTCGCTCGAACGGCCCGAAATCGGTCTGAGCGACTTTCACCGACTCGCCGGGCGCGACAAGGCGACCACCTTCCGACATCTGACCGCCCTCGAATCAGTGGGGCTTCTGGAACAGAATCCGACCACCCGCGCCTATCGCATTGGCCCCGCCGTCCTGCGCCTTGCCCATTTGCGCGAAATCACCCTGCCCCGCCGCGCCGGGCTGCGCTTGGCACTTCCGCGCCTGGCCGAAGCGACAGGGGAAACCGCACATGCCTCCTTGCTCGATTCCGATGGCCTGACCACCCTGGCCCATCACGAAAGCCAGCAACATTCCGCCCGCGTGGTCATTCATGAATCTCGCTTGCCGCTGCATGCGACCGCGTCTGGCATCGCCGTGCTCGCCTCTGGCGGGACAGATCTGATGGCCCGCGCCAGGGCCGTCCTGCCCGCCTATACAGAAACCACCGCCCGCAGCCCCGAAGAGCTTGAGGCCGCCGTCGACCGCGCCCGAAAAACTGGCTTCGCCATCTCGAACCAGACCTTCGAAGACGGTGTCACCGGGTTTGCCGCGCCCCTGTTCGACAGCGGCGGCGTCACCGGTGCCGTCGCGGTGGCTGCCGTCTCCTCTCGTGTGACTGCGGACCTACAAAGAACAATCCTGACTGAACTGCGCAAAGCGGCAGAGACGATCAGCACAAACTGGGGGGGCTCCATCCCCCCGGCGCTTCTCTCTGCCTGGGACGCCAATGCCGACATATCGGAGACCAAGACATGAAAGACTCCAACTTCCTCAAGGAAATGAACGCCCGCCGCATGTGGCACCCGATGGCCCATCCCGCCGACAGCATGGCCCACCCACCCCGCATCATCACCGGGGCCGAAGGCGTGCGCATCCGTGATATCGACGGGCACGAGACGATCGACGCTGTGGGTGGGCTTTGGAACGTCAATCTCGGTTTTTCCTGCCAGCCCGTGAAAGACGCCATCGCGCGGCAGCTAGATGTGCTGCCCTACTATTCCACCTTCCGCGGCACCTCGAACGACGCGGCGATCGAGCTCTCGGTCATGCTTGCCGATTTCTTCGCCCCAGACGGGCTGACGCGCGCCTTCTTCACCTCGGGCGGATCGGACAGTGTCGAAACCGCCCTCCGCCTTGCGCGGCAATACCACAAGGTGCGGGGCGAGAATGGCCGCACCAAGTATGTCAGCCTGAAGAAGGGCTATCACGGCACTCATTTCGGCGGGGCCTCGGTCAATGGCAACGCCAATTTCCGCACCCAGTACGAACCGCTCCTGCCGGGCTGTTTCCACATCCCAGCCCCCTACCCCTATCGCAACCCGTTCAACGAAACGGACCCGGCCAAGCTGGCGCAGCTTTGCGCCGCAGCGTTTGAGGATGAGATCGCATTTCAGGGTGCAAACACCATTGCCGCCTTCATCATGGAACCCATTCTGGGCGCAGGCGGCGTGATCGTCCCGCATGACAGCTTCATGCCAATGATCCGCGAAATCTGCGACCGTCACGGCATCCTGCTCATCGCCGATGAAGTTATCACCGCGTTTGGCCGAACCGGTGATTGGTCCGGCAGCCGTCACTGGGGCGTGCAGCCCGACATGATGACGACCGCCAAGGCCATCACCAACGGCTATTTCCCCTTCGGTGCGGTGATGCTGTCGGACAAGGTGGTCGATGTGTTCGAAAACGATGAAACGGGCGCGGCGGCCATCGGCCACGGCTACACCTATTCCGGCCATCCCGTCGGGGCGGCGGCGGCGATTGCCTGTCTGAACGAAACCATCCGCCTCAACGTCCCGGCAAATGCCGCTGCACGCGGAACCCAACTGTTCGAAGGTGTTCAGGCCCTGAAAGCGAAATACGACATGATCGGAGATGTGCGAGGCGGCCACGGGCTGATGACGGCGATTGAGGTCGTCTCTGACCGCGCCACGAAAGCGCCTGACAAGGCAATGCCCGCCAAGGTGCAGGACGTCGCCTATGATCACGGGACCATGGTCAGGGTCTCTGGGCCTAATATCATCATGTCCCCGCCGCTGATCCTGACAGAAGAAGATGTCAGCAGCATCCTCAACGCGCTGGATGCGGGGTTCCGCGCGCTCTGATGTCGTCCTTTTCAGCGAATCTCGGAATGTTGTGGGCAGATCGCGATCTACCAGACGCGATCAGGGCCGCAGCGAAGGCCGGGTTTGAGGCTGTTGAATGCCACTGGCCCTACGACAGCTTGCCCCGGGCGGTCGCGGACGCGCTTCACGAAACCGGACTGCCAATGTTGGGCCTCAACACCGCGCCCGGCGACCTGGCCGCCGGAGAGTTCGGTCTTGCCGCCGTGCCAGGGCGAGAGCCGGAAGCGCGGGAAGCGATAGATCAGGCCATCGCCTATGCCGCGGCTGTCGGGGCACGTAATGTGCATGTGATGGCGGGAAAGGCCGAGGGTGCCGCAGCAGAGGCCAGTTTTCGCAGCAACCTTCGCTACGCATGTGACCACGCGGACGCGGCCGGCATCACTGTGCTGATCGAACCGCTGAACAGCTTTGACGTGCCAGGGTATTTTCTGACCACTACGGATCAGGCGGCGGCCCTGATCGGCGCGCTCAAGCTTCCAGCCCTGCGGCTTATGTTCGATTGCTACCATGTCGGGCGGCAGGAAGGGGATGTTGCCGCCAGGATGCAAAAGCTATTGCCTATTATCGGGCATATCCAGTTTGCATCTGTCCCCGATCGCGGCCCCCCGGACGAGGGAGAGCTGAACTATCGGGCGCTCTTTTCCCGGATCAGGATGCTTGGATATGACGCGCCTCTCGGGGCTGAATACCGCCCGCGGGGTGCGACAGAGGATTCTCTGGATTGGTTGGCAAAGTTTCGGGGCTGAATCAGGCTTGCCAATCCGCCCAAGCCAAGCCCCTATGGCGCCTGCAGCAGAAGACAAGAGGCACATCCGATATGACCGAGAGCCACGCCACCACCCATGACGCGGATGAGGACATCCGCAACCGGGACATCAAGATTTATGTCAATGGCGAGATCGTCCACCGGGACGAGGCCAAGGTCTCGGTCTATGATTCCGGCTTCATGCTTGGGGACGGCATGTGGGAAGGAATGCGGCTTTACGATGGTGTCTGGGCCTTCTTTGACGAACACATGGACCGGTTCTTCGACAGCTGCAAAGCCGTCAGCCTCGATGTAGGGATGGACCGGGCCGGGATTGCCGAGGCGCTCCGCCAAACGGCAGAGGCAAACGCCATGACAACCGATGTGCACTGCCGCCTGATGCTGACACGGGGTGTGAAGGTGAAGCCCTTCCAACACCCGTCGCTTAGCCGGACGGGGCCGACGCTGGTGATCATCATGGAACATTCCAAACCGGTGGAGCGGCTGCAATCGATGGGGATCAGGCTGGCGACGGTGCCACAGGTGCGCGGACTGCCGCATAGCCAGGACGCCAAGTTCAATAGCCATTCCAAGTTGAACTGCGTGATCGCCTGCTTGCAGGCAGAAGCAGCGGGCGCGGATGAGGCCCTGATGCTGGACCCGCACGGCTTTGTGAATACCACCAATGCGTGCAACTTTTTCATCGTTCGGAAGGGCGAGGTTTGGACCTCGACCGGGGATTACTGCATGAACGGGGTAACGCGTGCGAAAGTGATCGACCTGTGTCGCGCCAATGGCATCCCCGTGCGCGAGAAAAACTATTCTCTGTATGAGGCCTATGGCGCGGACGAGGCGTTTCTGACCGGCACGTTCGGGGCGCAAACCCCGGTGGCCTCGATCGACGGGAAACCCATCGGAACCGGAGAGCGTCCGGTAACAACCCGGATCAGGGCGCTATACAAAGCGGCCATCGCGGCGCATGTCGCCGAACACAGGGGCGTTGCACTTTGACGTCATGCCGCTTGAGACTTGGGCATATTCCAGAGTAACAGGGGCTATGACAGGTTCTGACACTCCAAACCGCCCCAGTATTCGCCGGACCAGCCGGTCCTTGCCCATTGCTCTCCTGCGTGCGCGGGAAACCGTTATGGGGCCCGTCCGCGATATGCTGGCGCAAAGCGGGATCAACGAACAGAAGTGGCGGGTGCTGCGGGTTCTGGATGAAGAAGGCCCAATGGAACAGACCGCTCTGGCTGCGCGTGCCTGTCTGCTATTGTCGAGCCTGACGCGGATTCTGAAAACCATGGAAGGCGAAGCCCTGCTGAGCCGCGAATCCGACCAGGCGGACCGGCGCAAGTCCATCGTCAGTGTCACCGACAAGGGGCGCGCCCTGATCCACACCCACCTGCCGGAAAGCGAAGCGATCTTCCGCAGGCTGGAGGCTCGGTACGGGGCCGAACGGATGGAAGAACTGCTTGATCTGCTGGAAGAGCTGCACGGGCTGGAAGATTGAAAGCCAGGCAATGTCGCCAACGCCAGCGGTGATGCGAGAGCGGACCTTACCTCATTGGCATAAGACCGCCAAAGCGGGCTATCACCTTGGCGTAGGCAGCAAAAATTGAGCTTTCGGAAAAAGTCACATCAAGATGTGAAATGGTGCGGTCGAGATGCCACGAACAAACGTATCATTCGATCTCAATTCCAATCAAATCGCACTTATTTTCAGCGGTTTATGTCTCAACTTCTCTCATGATGTCTTGCTACATCTTACCTCATCACATAGACCTTGGGGGATGAAATGGGGGATTAAAATGCCCAAACTCAGTGCTGTGTTCGTGAAGACTGCTCCACCTGGAAAGCACGAGGATGGACACGGTCTGCGGCTGGTCAAACGAGAGGATGGCGGCGGGCAGTGGGTCTTTCGCTACAGTATTCAACCGACAAGGCGTGGCCGAAATCGCTCGCGCTTGACCCCGAGGCGGTCGGCTTTGCCACGCGCGCGATGAAGATCAGGAATGGCAGGATGAGTGCAAAACTGCCGCCGATCACGATCAGCGCGGTTTGCCATCCGATCGTGCCGATCATCGTTGTCGCCGTGGGTGCCGCGACAAACATGCCAAGCGAGGCCGCTGCAGTCCCCAGACCCAGGATGAAACTTCTACGTTCCGCACTGACAATCTTGCCCAGGGCGCCGATCACGATTGGAAACGAGGCCGCCCCGGTGCCTGCCCCAACGAAAATGCCGGTCAGGACAAATGCCGTCGGATCGGTCGTCATCCCACGCAGGGCAAATCCGATACCTGCGCATATTGCGCCAAAGGCGAGAACCCGCGCCGTTCCAAACCTGTCTGCAACCGCACCGGCAATGGGTTGGGCAAATCCCCAGGTGAGAAGTTGAACCGCGACGGAAAGCGAGAATACTTCGCGACCCCAGCCAAGGTCCTGAGACATGGGGGTTAGAAAAACGCCAAAGGTGGCGGCAAATCCAAAGCCGAGAAAGGCCACCATGCACCCAGCCAAAATGGCCGCCCTAAGGCCTGGTGTCTGCACTTCATCTGTCTTCATTGCTGTCCCCTATCGTCGGTTGGAACGTCGCTCGATACGCTGTCTCTAAGATGTGGAAAGACCGATTCATGTCCCCTCGAAACGGGGTGTTTGCTTGGCCAGAAACGCGGCGATCCCGGCTGGCCCGTCATCGGTGCGCATCATGTCGGCGATGGACCGTGTCTCGCGATCCAGCTGGGTTTCCAGGCCATCTGAAAATGCCGTGTCCAACAGCCTTTTCACGCCACCATAGGCCTTGGTCGGCCCGGATGCGATTTGCTGTGCCATCGCGCGGGCCTCGTCCGTCACGGTCTCTGGCGGTACCACCTTGTTGACCAGGCCCCAGGCCTGAGCCTCGTCAGCTGTCAGGACGCGATTTGTCAGCATCAGCTCTTTTGCTCGCAGCAACCCGACGTGTTTCGCAAGGTAGTAGGTCGACGATCCGTCCGGTGTCAGCCCGGAGGACGTGTAGGCCGAGACAAACTTGGCCCTTTCCGACGCGATGACATAGTCACCGGATAGCACCATGGAGAACCCACCACCGCCCGCGGTGCCGTTCACAGCCATGATGACAGGTGCGTCGATCCGGGCGAGCCGGATCAACCCTGCATGCAACAGCGTTGCCATTCGGGTCAGATGTGCGGGTTTGTCGGGTGCGGCGTCCATTTCGGCAAGGTCCCCACCGCCGCAGAACATCTTGCCTGTGGCGGTGACGATCACGGCGCGCACGTCCGGCGCGCCGCAGCGCACGCCAATGTCAAACAACTCTTCGGCCATGCGCGCGTTCAACGCGTTGGCAGGGTTGTCCTTGCGATCCAGGGTGATTGTCGCGATGCCGTCGGCAAGCTCAAAGCGAAGTGTTTCATAGTCCATGGATTTCACCTCTGGCAGATTTCATGGCGCACGCCTTGCGATTTGTCGTTCAAGTTCAAAGGGTGGGGAGAGCCTGGCCTCGGCGTCGTGGGCGTCAATCGGTTCGCCGCAATCCGGGCAGGTCATTTGTGGCTTGGTGACCCGGCCGCAGGTCTTGTGCACGATCTGCACTGGCGTATCCTCTGCGTTCAACCAGCGATCGCCCCATTGTTTCAGCGCGATGATAACCGTCCACAGGTCGCGCCCTTTCCCAGTTAGGCGGTATTCATGGCGTGGCGGGCGCTCTGAATAAGGCGCGCGCCGGATCACTCCCTGCGCTTCCAGTTTTTTCAAGCGCTGTGACAGAAGGTGGGACGACATGCCGGTGAGACGCAGGAAATCGTCAAAGCGGCGGGTGTCCAGGAACATTTCCCGCACAATCAGAAGCGACCATTCATCGCCCACCTGCGCGACAGCGCGCGCGATGGTGCAGGTTTGTGACGGAAGGTCAGAGCGGCTCATGAGCAGTCACTTCATTTTTTGAATTGACTAGTTTTTAAAGTTGAAGTCTGCTGCTTGTCAAACAAATGTCCAAGGGGTCCTGCATGAAAGTCTATTTTGCACCTCAGTCGCGCGCCGTGCGTACAGTCTGGCTGCTCGAAGAAATCGGGCAGTCCTATGAGCTGGAGAAATTTACGCTAGGCCAGAAAGAAATGCGCGCCCCAGACTACACGGCGATAAACCCCAATGGCCGCGTGCCCACGCTGGTCGATGGTGATGTCACGATCAGCGAGAGCACCGCAATTGCACAGTATCTGGCAGCCAGGTATGCGCCTGAGCTGGCACCCGGCCCCGAAGCCCATAACTTTGCCGAATACCTGCAATGGCTGCACTACGGCGAGGGCATGATCATGCCGCCGATCAACAATTACGTGGTCGAAACCATCCTGCTGCCGCCCGATCGTCGCAATGATGAGATTGCAATGCGCGCGCTCAAGCTTCTGAACCGCACACTTGCGGCCGTTGAGCAGCATATGGAAGGGCGCGAATTCCTAGCCGGGGATTTCACGATAGCGGATACGATCACCGGGCACGCGGTCATTATGGCACGACGCCTTGGGGCTGATTTTGCAAACCTGCCAAACCTCGCGGCCTATGCCGACCGGCTTGAGGCCAGACCCGCCTTTCAGGCGGCTGACGCGGCATAGGATAACGATATGTCCTCGAAACCCATCTGTCTAATCATCGGCGCCGGAGACTATATCGGCGCAGCCATTGCCCGGCGGTTTGCCAGCGGTGGGTTTCACGTCGTGATGGGCCGCCGCCGCGGGGAAAAGCTGGCGCCCTTGATCGCCGAGATCGAAGCGGCAGGCGGTAGTGCGCAGGGGTTCACCTGGGACGCCCGCAAGGAGGAGACTGCAATCGAGATGTTTGCGCATGTCGAAGGTGAGATCGGCCCGATAGACATCTGCATCTTCAATGTCGGCGGCAATGTTCGGTTTCCCATTCTGGAAACAACCGAACGCGTCTTTCGCAAGGTCTGGGAAATGTGCGCTTACGGCGCGTTTCTGTCCGGGCGCGAAGCCGCGAAATACATGGTGGAACGGCAGAAAGGCTCGATCTTCTTCACCGGGGCAACCGCCTCGGTTCGTGGCAGTGCGGGCTATGCCGCCTTTGCCTCGGGCAAATTTGCGCTGCGGGGGCTGGCACAGTCGATGGCCCGCGAGTTGGGGCCGAAAAACATCCATGTGGCGCATCTTGTCATTGATGCGGGTGTGGATACCGAATTCGTGCGCGACCGGATGCGGCAGGCGGGCAAGGACCCCGACGGCCTGCCGCCCGATACCCTGATGAATCCCGACAGTATTGCCGAAACCTATTGGGCGCTTCACCACCAACAGCGCGATGGCTGGACCCATGAGTTGGACATCCGTCCCTACGCCGAAACATGGTGACAGCTGAGGGTTCATATGAACCCGTGCGCGCCAGCATTCACCCAAAACAACAGAAAGTATCGCGATGCTCGACCAATTGCTGAACGGCGTGCTGCCGGTGTTTGGGATCGGCGCGGTGGGCTACGTCCTCGGCCTGCGCGGCACCTTTGATTTCAACATGGCAATGGCGCTGAACAAATTCGTGATGTTCGTTGCGATGCCAGCCCTAGGGTTTCAATTGCTGGCCCATGCCCCGTTGGCAGAGTTCGACCAGGCCATGCTGGCCGGGTATTTCGTGACCGAAGTGCTGATGTATACCGCCGGATTTCTGATCGCCCGGCTGGTCTTCAAAACCGACGTCATGGAGGCTGCCCTTCTGGGGTTGGCCATCGCACTGACCAACCACATCCTGTTCGTACTGCCGATCGCGATCACCCTGTTTGGTGAAGACGCCGTTACGCCGATTGTCGCCATCATTTCCATGGATGGCATGTTGATTTTCAGCGGATCTTTGATCCTGATGGATGTCCTGGCGACCAAGGACGCCTCGCTTGGACACACAATCGGTAAGGTCGTGCGAAACCCCCCGTTGGTCGCCATGACACTTGGGCTGGCGATCGGAGTGATGGGTGTGTCGGTGCCTGTAGGCATTGATGTCTTCATGGATTTTCTGGGCGGCGCGGCCTCGCCGGTGCTTTTGTTCGCGCTTGGCATCATTCTGAGCCAGAAGGCCAGCGGGTCCCGGCCTATGTTGCCGGTGGCGATCACTGGCGTGAAGCTGGTGGTTCATCCATTGTTGGCCTGGGCCATCTTTGCCGGTGTTCTGCACCTCTCGCCCGAAGTGCGTAATCCGGCAATGATGGTCGCAGCCGCGCCCTGCGGTGTCATGGCCTTCATGCTGGCGCTGAACTATGGCGTGCGGGTTGACGCCATAGCGCGGGCCATTCTCTATTCGTCGATAGGGTCGCTGGTGACAGTCACAGTGGCAGCCGCGCTGTAATAAGACCACCCGGGGGCAAACGCATAAGGAGGTACCATGACAGATAGTTTTTCAGGAGGCTGCGCCTGCGGCGCGATCCGCTATAGCTCTTCCGGCCCTGCACGGTACATGGGCAACTGCCATTGCCGCCATTGTCAGCAGGCAACGGGGGGTGCCTATTTCCCCGCGGTTCTGGTCAAACAATCCGACTTCAAGATCGAGATGGGTGAACCAACCTGGTTCGAACGCCCTGCCGATCGTGGACACGCCATGCGCCGGGGCTTCTGTGCGACATGCGGGTCGCCTTTGTTCCTGATCAATGGCGCTGGTGAGGGTGCGATCGTGATTTATGCAGGGAGTCTGGACGATTCGAGTTGGTATACCCCCAGTCGTGACATCTTTGTTAAAAGCGCGCAGCCTTGGGATGTCATGGACCCGACGCTGCCCAAGTCGGATGCGATGCCCGGATAGGGACCTATGCCGCGAAAGCATTCTGAATGCTGCGGTTTCCAAACACGCCCGGCAAGCAATCGATTTTCCTTGGTGCGGACCCGCGCCATTTGCGAATTGCGCATTTGATGTCATTGATATTGGGTCGCAGGTGGAGCTTAGAAAACCGTTTCAGAGTCCCGAAGTTGGACTGACCCAAAGCATAAATGCTGGACATGTCCGGAACTGGCTCTCTGCCGCCATCGGATGCGCCGCAGCATCTTGTGATATGATCACTCGTCAACGTCGGGTTGTCGTTGTGGGAGGGCGTGGCGGATCGGAGGATCAGTCATGGAAACACCAAACTTACCTGCCATTCGTGCACTTCGCCCTGCATGGAATAAGGGGCGCATTGTCGGCCAGAAACGCCCGCTCAAGCCAAAGCATGTTTGGGCAATTCGAGTACGCCTGGAACTGGCAGAAAATCATCGTGATCTCGCTCTTTTTAACATGGCCATCGATAGTAAACTTCGCGGCTGCGACCTGGTTCGGATGCAAGTCGTGGACGTGATGGCATCTGGTCAGATCAAAGAGCGGGCATCTGTGCTGCAAAGCAAAACACAGAAACCAGTCCGCTTTGAGATTTCTGAAGGCACCCGCGCATCGGTCGCAAAGTGGATGGAAAACCCGCTGATGGTTGGGTCCGAGTATCTCTGGCCAGGGCGATTTCATGAGCGCTTGCACATCTCACCCCGCCAGTACGCTCGTATAGTCAGGGAATGGGGAGTACGAGGCATGAGATACGCCGCATCAGAAAAGCTGGAGATCATCCGCACTGTGGAAGCTTCGCATTTGT